>CAZKEG010000098.1:0-5617 GCA_964551715.1 uncultured Thermodesulfobacteriota bacterium | reverse complement strand
CAAATGACTGGTTCCCTCTCAGGTACCTCCAAAGAGACGTGGATACCGGCCTCCCGAAAATCTCCCTGAAGAAGGGTCAGAGCCGTTTGCAAGAGGCGATAAAGCCCTATGGGCTGGGGCTCGATCTTTACCGGCTTGATAAAGTCAAAGAGATCCTCGAGGGCCTTTTCCAGACGCTCGGCCTCCCGGATGATGGAATCCAAATAGGTTTGTACCTCCTGGGCCAGGCCCTTTTTGAGCAGAAGGCGAGAAAGCCCTCCGACCGCCGAGATGGGGTTGCGAATCTCATGAGAGACCTTAGAGGCCAACTCACCAAGGGCCGCCAAACGCTCGGCCTCGACCAGGAGAAATTTCTTCTCTTCCAGTTCACGATAGACATTCAGACGATTAAAGGCGAGGCTGGTGAGCGAAGCTATCATCTCCAAAAATTGAAGGTTTTCCTCACCGATGGACTCCCTGGTGACAAAGTTATCCACCAGGATAAGCCCGTAAACATTTGGCGGCACGGCCAAAGGGACGGCAGCCATTTCCTGCACACTGAGTTTCTCGAATATCTCTGAAAGGGGGCTTTCTTCTCGTTTCAAGACGACCGCCCGGTGTTTCTCAATGGAAAGTCTGATGGCCGGATCCAGATCAAGAGAAAGGTGGAGGCTTTTGGCCAAGGTACTCAGCGGGGTATCTCCCCTTCGCATCTCCTCCCTTACCCGGGCCACCATCTCTTGAAAAGAGGGTTTCTGGGCCTCAATGGTCCCCCAGATCTCGGCGGCGGCCTCAGGGGAAGGCGGACCTACGCCAAAGATTCCTTTAAGTTCGTCTGCGTGAGGAAGTTTCTCCAGAATGAAGGCCCGGTTAAAGGCCAGGCCCTCTCCGGCGGTGACCGCCACCAAGACCGTAGCCAGGAGATCTTCTTCGTCCTCGGCCTGGAGGAGGTGGGTCGAAAAATTAAAAGAGAGGTGCAAGAGATCTCCAAGACGACATTTATCCGGGCTACAAGGGGAAGAGAGGAGAGCCTGTTGGAGATAACATTTTGTCTTGTCAAAGGGGATATCCCATCTTCCTTTGAAGGGCAGTATCTCTACCCGTTTATTCATGGCCTTTGAAGCTACCACAAAGATGGATTTAAAGAAAGTGGATTAGCGACTAATAATAGGCATTTGTCGCTTGAAAAACTTCCATTTTTTACTGATCCCGCACAATCCTTCCGGTTGAAAGACAAGAATGAGCATAAGGATAAAACCGTAGATGATATCTTTATATTCCTCAAAAAAGCCCAAGATTTGGGGCAGAGGGGTCAAAAAGGCCGCCCCAAGCACCGCCCCCCAGATACTCCCCATCCCCCCGATCAAGACCATGGTCACCACTTCGATGGAATAGAAGACATCAAAGGTCTTCGGGCTGATAAAGGTGAGATAATGGGCGTAAAGGGTTCCGGCCAAGGCGGTTAGGGCCGCGCTCAAGGCAAAGACAGCCACTTTGTAACGGGTCACGTTAAGGCCCAGGGCCTTGGCTGCTGCCTCACTGGACCTGATGGCCTTAAGCTCGCGCCCAGGGCGGGTGGCCACCAAGCGCAAGGCCAAAAAGATGACCGCTAAGGTCACCATCCAGATTAAGTAGTAACAGGCTCGATCCGTGACAAAGCAATAATTTCCCAAACAAAGGGGTGGAATCCCTGGGAGACCGGAGACCCCTCCGGTAAGCCCCTCAAGCTCGACCAGGAGGAGATAGACCACCAGGTTAATGCCCAAGGTGGCCATTACCAGATAATGCCCCCTGAGACGCAAGATGAGCAGGCCAAGCCCCCAGGCGATAAAGGTAGTAAAGGCTATGGCCAAAGGGATGGTCACCCAAGGCGAGACCCCGTAACGGGCACTGATGATGCCAGAGATATAGGCCCCGAGGCCGTAAAAGGCCCCGTGCCCTAGGGAGATCTGGCCGGCATAGCCGATAAAGAGACTGAGCCCCACGGTGACCATGGCGTAAAGACCGATAAAGGCCAAGACATTAAGATAATAAGGGTTCTTGACCAGGAGGGGGGTGAGCAATACCAACATGGCAAAAAAGACAAAGGCCCTCATAGTTGTTCTCTCACGCCGAAACCCAATATTCCTTGGGGTCGGATCAAAAGGACCAAGACCAACAAGGCAAAGGCCAAGATGTCCTTATAGGCCGAAGAGACAAAATAGGCCGAAAGTCCCTCGAGCACACCCAAAAGAAGACCCCCGAGCAAGGCCCCACCGAAATGGCCGTATCCTCCGAGGATGGCCGCGGCAAAACCCTTAAGCCCCATCATCACCCCGCTTTCAAAGGAAAGAGGAGTAACCGGGGTGATGAGTACACCAGCCAGGCCGCCTAAGGCACCGGCCATGGCGAAACTCAAGGCCACCATCCAAGGGACTGGAATACCGACCAAGGCCGCTGCCTCTGGATCTACAGCCACCGCCCTCATCGCCCTACCCCACTTAGTCCGGTGAAAAAAGAGGTGCAAAAGGGCAAAGGCCAGAAAGGTGACCCCTAAGATCCAAAGGGTCTGGGGCATCACAGTCAACGGACCAAGTTTGAGCGGGGTATCTCCACCAAAAGGCGGGAGGGAAATGGGTCTCTTGCCCCAGATCTCCTTGATGAGCCCGCGAAGGAAGATAGAGGCCCCCACGGTGATAAAGACCAAGATCAGGATCTCCCGCGAACGGGCCTGAGAAAGGACCAAACGATCGAGCAGGAGACCGACCACCGCGGCGAAACAGACCGCCGAAAGAAAGGCCAAGGCATAGGGAAGATGCCAATTGACCAAGGCCGAATAGGCCCAAAAGGCCCCGAGAACCAAGAAATCTCCCTGGGCAAAATTGACCATCCCAGTAGCATTCTCTACCACACCAAACCCTAAGGCAATCAAAGCATAGATGGCACCAGACGAAAGCCCGGAGAGCAAAAATTGGAAAAAAATCAGGGTCTCCATACAAAACCCTTAAAGATAGTGAGAAAGTTATGCGCTTTGCCTTAAGGGGACAGGCAAAATTTTGATTGCCTGTCCCCTTGACCTGCGATGATTCCACAATGCTGATGCATTAAACACTAGGTAAAAAGAAAGGCAAGCTTATAGATCGAGGATAAGCTCGGAAAGAGGCCTTTTGGGCACGTGATGAACGCCCTTTTCGTCACGCCAATAGCGAATGTCACCGCCTTCGGGAATATCCTCGATGACCACCTGCTCTACTGGCTTCCCCAGGGCAATGACGTGGAGGATTTCAAAGCGCTCAGGGATACCAAGGGCCTGGCGAAGACCTTCTCTATCGACCGAACCGATGATACACCCTCCGAGTCCCCTTTCCACCGCCCCGAGAAGGATGTTTTGGGTGGCCAAGCCGGCATCCACTCCAAAGACCTGGGCAATATCTCGGTCTCCTAAAACGATGATGTAGGCCGTTGGACGTTCTCCGACCCCTGGCCCGGGCCAGTCTTTCAAATAGGCCGCCCAGCGCAGGCAAGAAAAGATCTTTTGATTCTTCTCTGGCTCCCAGGAAAGAATGTACTTCAAGGGCTGAAGATTACCGGCAGAGGCCGAGAGCCGGGCCAGACGAATAAGAGATAAGAGAAGCTCTCGGTCTAGGCGAAAAGACTCATCAAACCGACGATAACTACGGCACCGACGGATTAGCTCGGCTAAGTCCATGGATCTTCTCTCCCCTCTTGGCCATCAACACTCGACAAAGGGTATCATGAAATTGATGAAGAGAGAACGGCTTGATCAGGATCATGTCCACACCCATCTTTCTCAGGCGTTCGTATTCATTGGCATCAACCTTACCGGTGGCGATCAAGATGGCTACTTCGGCATAGCTTTCTTTGATGATCTTAGCTATTTCTACTCCCGGAAGACCGGGCATATTGAGATCAATCACCACTACGTCTGGATGATAACCCCTTTTTAAAATGGCCAAGGCCTCCTGCCCGTCTTCGCAGGTGTGCACTTCATAGCCTTGTTCTTCCAGGTATTCCGCCATGGAGTCCCGGATCATCTCTTCGTCTTCAATAATCAAGATTTGGGCCTTGCTCATCTTGGGCGCTGGGAAGGGAAGCAGATCTTCAAACTCTATCTTTTCCACCAAGGGTAAATAAATGGTAAAGGTCGTCCCTTTTTTGGGGGTTGTCTCTACCACGATCTTGCCATCGGCCTGGGTAACGATGCCGTAAGTCATGGCCAGGCCGAGCCCGGTACCGGATTGCCCCTCTTTGGTGGTAAAGTAAGGATCAAAGATCCGTGGGAGGACCTCGGGGCTGATCCCGCAACCGGTATCGCTGATCTTGACCCAGGCAAATCTCCCGTTTAACACCTCACAGGGGCCTACCACATAACCTTCCGGTCGATAATCTTTAAATTCCCCTTCTCCGGTCTGGATGGTGAGGGTGCCAGTGTCACCCATGGCCTGGACGGCATTAAGGCAGACGTTCATGATCACCTGCGAGAGTTGCCCGGCATCCAAATGGACCAAAAGGGGGTGTTCGGTAAGCTCAAGCTGCACCCGAATCCCACGGGGGATGGTCTCCTTCAAAAAGTTGATTGCTTCCCGAACCTGGACATTGAGATTGGCCAAGGCTGAAGGATGAACCGGTCGGCTAAAGGAAATGATTTGCTTAACCACCTGGGCCGCCCGATCACAAATGGCGATAATATCCGAGACATAGTGACGATAGCCGTTTTGGAGCTTGGAACTCAGGAGCTCAGCCTTAAGGCGGATGGCGGCCAAAAGATTGTTGAAGTCATGGGCGATTCCCGCGGCCAAGGTGGCGATGGCCTCCATCTTCTGGATCTGGACCAGCTTTTTCTGCCACTCCCTCTCCTGGGTGACGTCCTGGACAAAAAAGACCAAACCAGCGACTCTTTCTTGATGTAAGAGGGGTTTTACCGTGAGCAAGAAGATCTCTTTACCCCTTGGGACTTGTACTTCACAAGCATAACGGCCTTCATGGGTAACGACCTTTAGGATCTCTTCCTGATCAACTTCCCCTAAAATGGTCTTTAAAAATCCTTGGAAATCTCCTGTCTCAGAGATACGAAAGAGCTCTTGGGCCTTAGGATTGGCAAAGAAGGGTTCCATCTTCTCGTTGGTGACCACGATACCCATTTCCGCCGCCTGTTCGACCACGATCTGCAATACCTTCTGGATGCGCTGGAGTTCTTCGCTGACCTTTTCGAGCTCTTTGGTCTTGTCCCGCAAGAGTTCCTGCCCGATGAGCAGGGCCTTTTCTTGCATCTCCTGTTGGCAGAGATAATGGAGATATTCCGGCTCCCCGGGCCAGTGAATGACGTGCCTTGCCCCTTTGAGGACAAAGACAAAGGGGCTTGTCAGGGAATCGGGCAAAAGTAAGACAATAAAAGAGGTATGGGGCGATATTTGGCGGAGTTCTAAAATATCATCCGGACTAAACTCGGAGGTAAAGACCGCCAGATGGAAATCCCTCTGACGTAAGGCTTCCTGGGCCTCTTCAAAACTGTCGACCTCGGTGACCTGAAAGCCGGTTTGTTGGAGATATTGTAATAATTGCTCCCTAGGGAAGGAAGCCGAGGAGGCAAAAAGAAGGGGCAGAACCTCTTTTTCCTGGAGGGCTGACCTTCCGGCGA
>CAZKEG010000097.1:0-5629 GCA_964551715.1 uncultured Thermodesulfobacteriota bacterium | reverse complement strand
TATACCGTAATGTTTTAAAATGGCCAGAAACTCTTCAAAACTGCGAGTGCTGGTCCCCAATGTATAGATTCTTAGCCTCTGACCTTGCATCTCTTCTAACATCGCTTATCTTTCTGCCGGAAAACAAATCCGTCTTGAAGGGGGGAAGAGTCCCTATGCCTATATATGAGTTTTATTGCCTTGATTGTCAGGCTACCTTTGAAAAACTCTGTCTCTCCCTTAAAGAGGCTGAAGAAATCACCTGCCCCTCCTGTGGCAGCTCAAGGGTCAAAAAGTTGCTATCTTCTTTTAGTTGCTCTACCAGTACCCAAAGTATCGGTTCTTCCTGTGGTCCGGGAAGCTCGGGCTTTAAATGAGCGACGAGTTAGACCGCAGGTTGCGGTCGGATAAGAGATGTCAGGTATCCTTCACGGAATCATCAATTTTCTATTAGAGACCGTAAGCCATTTGGGCTATCCGGGGATAATCCTCCTCATGGCCTTAGAATCTTCTTTTTTTCCCTTCCCCAGTGAGGTGGTCATTCCCCCAGCGGCTTACTTGGCCTCTAAAGGCCAGTTTAGTCTCTTTTGGGTCATTACTTCTGGTATCTTTGGCAGTCTCCTAGGGGCCTGGGTCAACTATTTCTTGGCCATCCGCCTCGGTAGACCTTTGGTCCAGCGTTTTATCTTCTCCTATGGCCGGTATCTCTTCCTTGGCGAACACACTTTAGTGCGAGTAGAAGATTTCTTTGACCGCCACGGACATATCAGCACCTTCGTCGGGCGCCTTCTGCCAGGCATCCGCCAATATATCTCCCTTCCCGCTGGGTTGGCCAAGATGAATTTCCTACTCTTTAGTCTTTATACCGCCCTTGGCGCCGGAATTTGGGTCTGTGTCCTGGCCTTGGCTGGTTATCTGGTGGGAGCCAATGAGGCCTTGCTCAAGCTCTGGATCAAGCGCGGTTCTTGGTTTCTGATCGCCTTTTGTGGGTTATTGGTGGCTATTTATCTCTATTTTCACCTTCGTTCTTCGTCAGGCGAAAGGTAGCCCTGAGCTTAAACATCTTGGTGGCTGGAAAGTGTCTAGGGGTAAACCCGATCTCTTTCTCGATCTCTTTCAAAATGCGCTCGAACTCTTTGTCATCTTTGGCCACTAAGGTAAACCAGATATTGAAGCGATGCCGCCTGAGATAACAATGGGTGACCTCTGGATGATTGGCAATTTGGTAGGCCACCTCCTCGGCCCTTTCTTCAGGCACAGCTACGGCACAAAGGGTGGTCACAAAACCCAGCCGTCTCGAATCAAGGCTTGCTCCAAGGTGGCGTAGAAATCCCTTATCCCTTAAAACTTTCAAACGTTCAAGGACTTCTTCTTCGGAGAGACCAAGTCTTTCCCCAATGATGAAAAAAGGCCGGGGGGCCAAGGGGAGCTCCTCTTGTAAGAGATCAAGGAGCCTTTGATCAATGGAGGAGAGACCTTCCATTAGACCTCTATCTTTAAAATTTCGTAGACCTTGATCCCTTTAGGGGTCTGGACCTCTACCTCATCCCCTTCTTCTCGCCCAATCAAGGCTCGACCTAAGGGAGAGGTCACCGAAATAAGGCCTTTGCTCACGTCGGATTCATAAGGACCAACCAAACGGTAGGTCACCTCTTCGTCGGTGTCCAAATTTAACAAGGTGACCTTGACCCCAAATTGGACCCGCTCCGGAGGGGTCTTGGGGAAATCGACCACCTCAGCTCGGGCCAAACGATCACTCAACTCTTGGATACGACCCTCGATATGGGCCTGTTTTTCTTTGGCTGCTTGATATTCGGCGTTTTCTGATATGTCTCCATGGGCCCTGGCTTCCTCGATGGCTTTGATGATCTTCTGGCGCTCGGTGGTCTGTAGTTTACGGAGTTCTTCTCGCAACTCTTCGTAACCTTTGCGCGTCATGGGAATGCGTTCCATCACATACCTCCAACTCGTGACTCATAAACAAAAGCACCGCCCGTTTAAAACAGGCGGTGCTTAAACTAGTATAGGAAGATTTTTTCTAAAGGACAAGCTTAAAAACAAAGAGCAAAGGCTGTTCCTAAGAATAATACCACACTTATAGCACCATTAAAGGTAAAAAAGGAAAGGTCTAGACGCGAAAGATCATCAGGACTAATGACTACCCTCTGGGCTACAAAGAGGATCAGAGTGACGAAGAGACCGAGATAATAAAACCACGAAAGCTTGGCCAATATTCCCACGAAAAGAAAAAGTAGAAAGGCCAAGGTATGGAAGAAGGCCGAGATGGCAAAGGCCCTACGCCGCCCAAACCTGGCGGGTATAGAATAAAGCCCCCGCTGGCGGTCATATTCTTCGTCAAGGCAGGCATAGAGGATATCAAACCCAGCTACCCAGAAGAGGACGCCAAGGGAAAGGAAGACCGGTAGGCGATCAAAGGAGCCTTTGACCGCCACCCAACCGGCCAGTGGAGCAAGCCCGATGGCCAACCCCAAAAAGACATGACAAAGCCAGGTAAAACGCTTGGTATATGAATAGGCCAAGGTCACCAAAAGGGCGATGGGTGAAAGCTTAAAGGCCAAGGGATTTAGCCCTTTGGCACAAAGGAAAAAGAAGACCACCGAGATAATAAACATCAACCAGGCATCCCGGAGCCTTACCTCACCGGTGACCAAGGGGCGATTCCTAGTCCGCGGGTTTTCGGCGTCAAAGGGTAGATCAACGATCCGATTGAAAGTCATGGCCGCGGTTCTGGCCCCGACCATGGCCCCTAGGATCAAAAGGGCCTCCCGCAGGGGAGGCCAACCCCTGGCCGCCAAAAAGGCCCCGGTATAGGCAAAAGGGAGGGCAAAGATGGTGTGTTCAAACTTGATCATCTCCAAGAGGATACGAATTTTACGCCACACCGTTACCTCCCCAGCGCTTAAGGTCTGTTATCTCTAGGCCCAAAAATTCTGCTAGCCGTCTAACAAAGAAATTTATCATTTCAGAGAGATCTTGGGGATGGTGATAAAAGGCCGGCATAGCAGGATAAATTACCGCTCCGGCCTCGGCGGCCTGGAGCATATTGCGCAGATGAATAAGGTTAAAAGGGGTTTCGCGGACCACAAGGACCAAAGGCCTCCTCTCTTTGAGCATCACGTCTGCGGCACGATGGATAAGATTACGTGCTGCCCCGTGGGCCACCGCCGAAAGGGTCCCCATGGTGCAGGGAATGATGACCATGGCCTTATAACCGGCAGAGCCACTGGCCGGAGGGGCAACAATCTCCCGGGCTAAAAAGAGGTCTTCAGCGAACAAACGGAGATCTTTAAGAGAAAGACCGGTCTCATGTTCAACCACCTTCTCCCCGGCCTCAGAGACGATCAAGTCCACCGGGATCTCTTTTTCTTTAAGGAGCCTTAGAAAAGCCACGGCATAGGGTGCCCCACTGGCCCCGGTAATGGCTACTAAGAATTTAGACCGCACTAGCCTCCTCCTTCGCCCGGCGGGCCTCTTCCCGAGCCAGACGATCGCACCGCTCGTTCTCAGGATGACCGCTATGTCCTTCTACCCATTCCCAGGTAACCTCGTGGAGATGAATAAGTTCAGAAAGCCTCTCCCAAAGGTCTCTGTTCTTTACCGGTTTTCCGGAAGAGGTCTTAAAACCGTTTTTTTGCCATTTGGGAAGCCATTTGGTGATTCCATCCAAGAGATAACGCGAATCGGTGTAAATACGGACCTTTGAAGGCCGCTTGAGGGCCGAAAGGGCCTCTATGGCGGCCATAAGTTCCATGCGATTGTTGGTCGTCTGACGTACCCGCCCGGTGATAACCTTCTCGCGGGCGCCGGAGCGTAAGATGGCGGCATACCCCCCAGGCCCAGGGTTCCCCAAACAGGCCCCGTCCACAAAGATCTCTACCTCGTTCGCTTGCCCCTTACCTTGGGTCAAATATTCCTGGACGATCTCAGCCCCAGCGCTAGTCCCGAGGCGAGAAGCCCCAGCCCGGAGAAAGGCCAGGGCTTGGGCCAAGGTACGAATACCACCAGCCGCTTTTATGGCTACTCGCCCGCCACTGGCCTCAAAGAGGAGCCTTACGTCCTCAAGGGTGGCCCCTCCCGGACCAAAACCGGTAGAGGTCTTGAGAAAGTGGACTCCAGTTTCAGAAAGGACTTGGGCCAATCTTATTTTTTCTTCCCTGGTCAAATAGCCACATTCCAAAATGACCTTAATGATCGTTTGAGGTACGGAGGCCAGGATCTCCTCGGTTTCACCAACCACAAACTCAAAACGCCCCTCTTTTACCCAACGCAGATTAACCACCACATCTATCTCCTGGGCCCCGGCGGCGACCACTTCTCTGGCTTCGTAGGCCTTGACCGAGGTAAATTGAAACCCCAGAGGGAACCCAACCACCGTACAGACCTTCACCGAACTCTCCTTCAAGAGCTCATGGGCCAGGGGGACAAAGGTTGGGGCCACACAGACCGCGGCCATACCATAACGCCGAGCCTCCTCACAAAGCCGTTTGATCTCACTTGCTGTGGCGGTAGGAGAAAGTAGAGTATGATCAATAAAAGGCGCTGGATTAAGGTCTTCTTTGGCAAAGGAGGTCTGATCTCCCATGAGTAATTATTATCCCATCTTTCTGCGGATTGAGCAAAAACTTTGCCTAGTCATCGGCGGCGGTAAGGTAGCGGAAAGAAAAGTCCAGACCTTGCTTGAATTCGGGGCCAAGGTAAAGGTTATTGCCCCGGAGGTCACTCCTTCTGTTGAAAAATGGACAAGAGAGGGAAAAATCGAGCTCTTAAAACGGCCTTATCAACCCGGAGACCTCGAAGGGGCCTGGCTGGTCATCGCCGCCACCAATAACCCCGAAGTCCAGGAACAGGTCTTTATCGAGGCCGAAGAGAAACGCATCTTCTGTAATGTCGTTGACCAACCCCGCTACTGTAGCTTTATTGTCCCCTCGGTGGTCAAACGCGGGCGATTACAATTGGCCATCTCCACTTCCGGGGCCAGTCCAGCGGTGGCTCGCCGCCTACGTGAACAACTGGAGGAGGCCTTTGGCCCAGAATACGAAGAATTCCTCGAACTCATGGCCCGTTGGCGTCGAATTATCCTTGAACGCGGCCTAGAAGAAAGAGAAAAGCGAGAGATCTTTGAACACTTGGCCCTGGCTCCTATCCCGCAATGGATAAAACACGGTGATCGGGGCTATCTCGTCGCCCTGGCCAAGGCCTATGATCTGCCCTTAGAGAAATAAAGGCTTATTCGAGATCTTTGGCCTCAAATTCTTTGGCCTTAAGGAGAGGGAGCCCTTTTTCTTTAAAGATCTCCCACAAGAGGCGGAAGGCCGGGGTGAATATCTCTGGGCTTTGGGCCAGCAGTTTTTCTACTTCCTCAGTGCTAAAAAACCTCCCGGTCTCTATCTCCACCGGATCTGGCACCGGGGTCTTATTGGTTACCCCCACGTAAAAACTCACAAATTCCCAACCAGTCTCCTCGCAGGCCTCTATGGTCCCTACTTCGATCAAGTTACAAAGGATGTTCAGCTCTTCTTGTAATTCTCTCCGTGCCGCCACTATATTGGGCTCCCCTGGAGAGACGTGTCCGGCGGCTGAGGAATCCCAAAGTCCTGGATGTTCGTCCTTATGGGCCGCTCGCTTCTGG
>CAZKEG010000096.1:0-5662 GCA_964551715.1 uncultured Thermodesulfobacteriota bacterium | reverse complement strand
CCAGGTCTATGGCATCGTTAGAGAGCATGGGGGGTATATCCAGGTAAGGAGCATCCCTGGCCAGGGAACAACCTTTGAGATCTTTCTCCCCTTGGCCGAGGTGGAGGAGAGCCAGCAGAAGTCCCTTTTTGAAGACTTTTAAGAAAAGACAGGCCTTCTTTGACTAGATCTTGACAAAGACAGGGGTGGTCGATATAGATTGAGACGGCTACTGGCGGGACGTAGCGCAGCCTGGCAGCGCACCTGCTTGGGGTGTAGGGGGTCGGCGGTTCAAATCCGCCCGTCCCGACCAGTTTTTTTGTGTGTGGGCTCCTGGCTTTGCTAAGGAGCCTTTAAAAATTTTTTTGGAACCGGGCGTCTGCCTGGGGGGAGGTGAGAGATGAGAGCCACTGCCCCTGTTTGTCAGATCGAGAAGTTCCCCACCCAGGAGGCCCATCGGGCCAGGAGCTGTGATTTTATTACTACCCATCTCTTGGTAGAGATGTGGCAAGCCCCGTTTTCCCTGCTGGCTGACGCCAAAGAGGTAGAAAGGGTTCTGCGTTTTGCTGGAAATGGCCACGGTCAGGATGGTGAGGTGATCAGTTATCAGTTTTCCCCTTACGGCGTTTCGGCCAAGGCCATGTTCGGTGATGCCCATATCTTCATCCATACCTGGCCGGAGAACGGCTATGCAGCGATAGATATCTTTGCCAGCGATCAAGACGGGGCTTACCAAGTATTTGAGCGCCTGAAAGAGGCCTTTAAGCCTCATTATGTCCATGTGCTCGAGATGAAACGCGGCCAACTCATCGAGTTGGAGGAGACTTGACTCGCTACTGGTGGCACGAAAAGATCACGCCGCATTATACGCACGGGTATTACGTTATCCCCATTTACGAGGAGCGCACCCCTCATCAGCATCTCCTGATCTTTAAGAACGAACTTTGGGGGCGCTTTCTCGTCTTGGATGGGATAACCCAATTTACTGAACGTGACGAGTTTATTTACCACGACGCTATTGTCTACTGCCCAGCGGCGGCGTTAGCCACTCCCCCGGAAGAGGTCTTGGTCATCGGCGGGGGAGATGGGGGAGTGGTGCGCGAGCTCCAGAAGATCCCCGGGGTACAAAAGATCCTCCAGCTTGAAGTAGATCAATCTGTCTTTCGGGCCTGCCAAAAATACCTCCGAGAGATCGCCGGTGATTATGAAGACCCTCGTTTAACCTTTCGAATTGCCGATGGAGCCTTAGAAGTGAAAAAAATGCCTGATGAGTCTTTTGATTTGATCATCGTCGATTGTAGTGACCCTGTTGGCCCCTCGGCTGTGTTATATACCGAGGAGTTTTATGCCGACATCTATCGTCTGCTTAAGCCTCATGGGCGTTTTATCCAGCAGGCCAGCATCCCTCGCTTTTTTCCCCATATTTTGCCCATGGCCTATCAGTGGGCGGCCAAGTCCTTTGCCAAGTTAGAAGTCCTACGGGCCCCGGTGCCTTGCTACGGTGATGAGATCGCCTTTATCCTCGGCAGCAAAGACGGTACCTCTGCCGCCATTCCTAAACATAAGTTTCAAGGACGATTCTACAATCCGGCTGTTCATCAGGCCTGTTTTGCCCTTCCTACTTGGTGGCAGGAAGAATTCCTGAGAGCTAAACCAGATAGCTGAGGACTTGGTTGGCCAAGAGCAGTCCCTTTTTACTTAGCCTTAGAAAGTCTCCGGCCCATTCAAGTAGCCCTTTTTTAATCAGGTCTTCGATCACCGGGCCGTAGTATTCCTTGAGATCAAAGCCAAATTCCTGGAAGAGACGCGATCTAGAAATTCCTTCTAAGAGCCGCAAGCCGAGGATCACCGCCTCGCGAAAACGGGCCTCTTTAGAGAGACGTTCGACCTCTTGCGGAGGGAGTCTTCCAGAGAGCAGGGCGGTGAGATAGACCTCAAGGTCTTCGATGTTTTTGTATCTTACCCCATTAAGATAAGAGCCTGCCGCCGGACCTAGACCAAGATAGGGCCTGGCCTGCCAGTAAAAGAGATTGTGCTGGCAACGCCATCCGGGTTTGGCGTAGTTTGAAATTTCGTAATGTTCGTAGCCAGAGGCGGTCAAAAAATCTTCGATCAGGCTGTACATGGAGACTACGGTTTCTTCTTCAGGAAGGACGAGTTTTCCTTGGGCATAAAGCTGACCAAAAGGCGTGCCCTCTTCGATGGTCAGTTCGTAACAAGAAAGGTGTTCAGGCCCGAAGGAGACCGCCTTTTTGAGTTCTTCTTCTAGGTCTTTAAGCGTCTGCCCGGGCCAGGCAAAGATGAGATCAAGGGAGAGGTTTTCAAAGCCAGCCCTTCGGGCAAGCTCAATGGCCTTTTCGATCTCATGCACCGTGTGCCGGCGCCCAAGGGCGCGGAGCCCTTTTTCTTGAAAACTTTGGGCCCCAAGGCTTAGACGATTAAACCCCAGGGACCGATAGGCCTTTAGTTGGTTTAGGCTAAGACCTTCGGGATTGGCCTCTAAGGTCACTTCTCTAAACTCAAGGGGGAAAAGCCCGGCCAAAAAGGAAAAAAGTTCTTCGTAAAAAGAAGGAGGAAGGAGGGAAGGGGTCCCCCCACCGGCGTAGAAGGTAACCAAACGATACTTTTTAAGTTCCGGGGCCCGGAGCCGGGCCTCCATCTTTAAGGCCTGAAGATAGAGCGGGGCTTTGTCTAAGGCCTTGGGTAGGGAGTAAAAGTCGCAATAGGGGCACTTAGCGCGACAGAAAGGGACGTGGAGATAGAGGGCGGCTTCTAGCGTTTGCCCCAACCTCCGCCTCCGGGGGTACGAATCTCGATCACATCACCAGGGGAAACTTCTAAGGTAATTTTTCCAGGGAGTTTTTGACGACGGCCTTTGGCCTCCAGGATATTTTGTCCTCTTTTGCCTGCTTCTCCTCCGAAGAGACCGTAGGGGGCCAGGCGTCTTCGTTCGGAAAGGATGGTCACCGTAGCCTTGGTCAAAAATCTGATTTTCCTTATTAAGCCATCTCCCCCGCGGAACTTTCCCCGACCACCGGAGCGATTTCGCAGTCGATAAGCCTCTACTAAGACCGGAAAATCTCGTTCCAGGGCCTCAATAGGGGTGTTCAAGGTATTGGTCATGTGAGTGTGTACCCCGGAGAGCCCGGCCAACCCCGGACGTCCGCCCATCCCCCCGCCGATGGTCTCGTAATAAGTAAATTTTTGGCCGTTAATCTCGCCACCAAAGGCAAAATTATTCATTGAACCACAGGAAGCCGCAGGAATCTGATCGGGGATGGCCTGGGCCAAGGCTCCGAGGACCACATCTACCACTCGCTGTGAGGTCTCTACGTTTCCAGCGGCCACTGGTGCTGGGTAAACAGCATCTACCACCGTGCCCGGACGAGTAAGAATCTCAATCGGGGCAAAGGCCCCTTGGTTGTGGGGAAGGCCACCCCGGGCCAGGGAGAAAAAGACATAGTAGACCGCGGCACAGGTCACTGCACGCACGGCGTTAAGCCCAGTGGTTACCTGAGGGGCTGAATCTCGAAAATCAAGCTTTACCTCTTCACCCTGGATCTCTATTTTTACTCGGATGGGAATGGGCTCATTCTTCAGGCCGTCGTCATCCAGGTAGTCTTCAAAGGAATACGTCCCGTCGGGGATCTCACGAATAAGGTGGCGCATCAGGCAAGAGGCGTAATCTAAGAGGAGACCAAATCGTTCTTTTAGATAATTTAAGCCATAGCGCCGAACCAGTTCCTTTATTCTAATCTCTCCCCGTCGAAGGGCGGCTACCTGGGCCCTGAGGTCTCCCTCCCTTTCGGCTGGGTTTCTCACCTGCGAGAGGAATTTTTTCCAAAATCGGTCGTCTAAGGCTCCAGCTTGGTAAAGCTTACGAGGAGGAATAAAGACTCCTTCTTCCTCGATATGGGAGGCCAAAGGCATTGAGCCCGGGGTCTTTCCACCCACATCGGCGTGATGGGCACGGACGGTAAGGAAAAAGGCTGGTTCTTGGCCGATGAAGATTGGTTTGATCAAGGTAATGTCCGGGAGATGGGTCCCTCCGGCGTATGGATCGTTGGTGATGATGATGTCCTCCGGGTCAAACGACAGCCTTTCCCTTACCGCAGCTAGGGTGTGGGGCATGGCCCCGAGGTGCACCGGGATATGAGCCGCCTGGGCGATGAGCCGCCCTTGGCCGTCGAAGATGGCACAGGAAAAGTCTCGGCGTTCTTTGATATTGGGAGAGAAGGCCGCCTTCTGGAGGACGATACCCATTTCTTCGGCCACGGCGGAAAAAAGCGACTCAAAGATGGTGATTTCGATCTCTTCGCGCATCAGCACTCTCCAGCCACTTCCCGATGGAGGCGTTCAAAGAATTCTTCCATAAATCGGTAACGATCTTCGGCCAAACGTCTTCCCTCTTTGGTGAGCATCTGGTCTTTGATCTTTGAAAGCTTCAGTTTGAATTCCCGCCAGGCAGTATCTTCCGGCCCGTAGGGTTCGGTCTTGGAGAGATCCACTTCTGGGTTATGCAACCTGGCCCCTACCTCCCCGGCAAAGAGAAAGGCACGAGCGATACCCACCGCCCCTAAGGCATCGAGTTTATCAGCGTCAAAGAGGACCTTGGCCTCTAAGGTCTCCGGGCGTTTATGACTCCGAAAACGGTGTCTTTCTATAGCGTGGGCCACGGCCTCGATAAAATCCTGAGGTAGACCGTAACGGGCCAAGATCTCACGCACTAGCTTAGCCCCGTATTCGGCATGACATACCGCCCCTTTGGTTCGCCGTTCCTCAGCCCGCCCAATGTCATGAAAAAGGGCGGCCACGCGTACTACTTCTAAATTAGCCCCTTCGGCCTCGGCCAAATGCTCAGCCAAGGCCAAGACCCGTTTGACATGATCCCAGCGGTGGCTGGTGCCGTTGGCTTCATACCAACGCTTGGCTTCTTCTACTAAGGCCTGCCAGAGTTCCTCATTGAGAACACCCATAGGGAAATTTCTACCAACTCTTTAGCCAGAAACAAGGGGAGATCAAGCTACCGCCCTAAACGAATAAAGCCCCTCCACCGGTCTAACCTTCCGTGGTCTTCTTTCCCTCTTCAATCCCAGTATTTCTCTTATTCGTTCTGCCGTTTCCCTTACAAAGTTTCGCGATCCGATGATCAAACCATCGGTAAAATAGCGTATCCTATACCTGAATACTTCTTTCCCGGTGAGCTGATATCCCTTTTTTCGTTCTTCTATGAGCACTTCCTGCGGTATAGCACCAACTGAGCCATCGGTTAAACCGCCTTTATCGTACACGTATGTACGATAAAGGACGATTCTTTCTCGGTAGCTCTTGTTGGTGAAGGCAGCCACGCCGAGATCAGTGCTCAGGAAATTCTCTTTGTTTCCAGTACCTAGGTGGTAAGCAAGTGAGCACCAGCGGTAGTCCTCCGGCCTTTCTACCAGACCAGCACGCACGGGATTCAGGTCTATGTAGGCAAGGCAATTCAGCAGGGCCTCGCCGCGCTCGATGATAACGCTTTTGAAGCGGTCTCCCCAGAAGTAGCCCTTGCGCTGGTGACGTTTATTGAACCAGCGGGAGAAGCGCTGTTTGATTTCTTGGACGTAGCGGGAGAGATCAGAGAGGCGATTACGCCAATAGAGGAGCTTTTCCGGAGACAGATTTTTAATTTTGTGCCTGTCCCCAT
>CAZKEG010000095.1:0-5745 GCA_964551715.1 uncultured Thermodesulfobacteriota bacterium | reverse complement strand
GGTGGCATGAAAATTCACATTATCAGCACGGGGCCGGGTAATGTGGATTATCTGACCCCTTTGGCCAAACGACGAATAGAAGAATGCGAGGTTATCATCTGCTTTAAAGGCCAAAGCTTACCCCCTGAAGCCCTTTCCAAACCACTTTTCCAGGAAAAGAACTTTGAGGCCGTCTTTTCTCGCCTCGAGGGAAACGCCGATCGTAAAATCGGTCTTCTAGTTACCGGAGACGCCGGTCTCTTCAGCCTGGCCAAAAAGGTCATCGAAAGATTCGGAAAAGAGGCTGTGCAGGAGATCATTCCCGGAGTCTCAAGCCTTCAGGTGGCCTTTGCCCGAATCAAAGAACCCTGGGAGGAGGTCAAGGTCGTTTCCTTTCATGGCCGAAAGCCATCGGCCCTAAGAGAGATCTTGACCTACCCCAAGGTAGCCATTTTGGCTGATCCTCAAAACAACGCTCGAAAAATCCTAGAGAAGCTGATTTCTTACGGGCTTTTTGAAGAAAAAAGAAGGATTTTTGTCTGTCAGGATTTGACCCTGCCTGAGGAAAAGATTATCGAGATTAGATCTATCACGGATCTTCAAAGGTTAAAGCTAGGACGAAAGGAGATAGTGATCATCCTTGAGGCAGACTAAGAAGATAGCGGTCGTGGCCATTACCCAAGAAGGGGCCTTCCTGGCTGAATATCTAGCTCAGGCCCTTTCGGCTGATCTTTATCTAAAAGAAGGCCTTTCTACCTCATTCAAAACGTCTTTTTTCTCCAAACTTTCTGAACTCGCTCGAAGACTTTTCCAAACTTATCAAGCCTTGATCTTTGTCATGGCCCAAGGGATCGTCACCCGGGTCATGGCCCCCTTTTTGCGCGATAAACACACCGATCCGGCGGTAGTGGTCCTTGATGAAAAAGGGCGCTTTATCATTAGCGCTCTTTCTGGACATGAAGGTGGGGCCAATGAGCTGGCCCTCTGGATAAGCTCTCTCATTGGCGCGGAGCCGGTGATCACTACTGCCGGCGAGGCGCGAAAAACTTATATCGTGGGCTTGGGCTGGAAGAAAGGAAAGACGGCTCAAGATTTGATAGCCGCGGTAAAGAAGGCCCTGGCTGAAATCGAAGTGCCCCTTGAAGAAGTCAGGCTCTTGGCTACTGCCTGGGTGAAGCAAGAAGATCCTGTGGCCTATGAGGCGGCTAAGGCCTTAGGGACCCAGATAAGATTTATACCCAAATGGTTGATCGATCATTTTTTTGAGACTCGGCCCTGGCCCCGTTCAAGATCGGTCTTCCAAAAGATCGGTGTTTACGGCGTAGCTGAACCATGCGCCTTTCTTGCTGGCCGGAATACTCGTCTAGTCCTGGAAAGACAAAGCTTTGACGGGGTTACTGTGGCTGTGGCCAAGGAACATCTTCCGCAAGAGATTTTGAAATCAAAGTCTCCGGAGATTTTGGTCCTTGGAGGAACCACCGAGGCGGTGAAGACGGCCAAAAGACTTTGGGCTCAAGGAAGGCCTTTTTATCTTAGTACCGCTACAGATTACGGTTACGAACTTTTTTCCGAATTTGTCCCTGAACCTTTCCTCGTTAAAGAACGCTTTACCGAAGAAGGCCTTCGCCGTTTTGTCCAAGAAAAGGGGATTAAAAAGATTATTGATTGCACCCATCCTTATGCCCAGGAAATCACCAAGATTGCTCAAAAAGTAGCCAAAACCGAAAGTTTATCGTATTTTTCCGTTGTGAGAAAGACAAACCAGCCCTTGTTGGCTTATTCAAAACTCATACACGTCTTTTCCTTAAAAGAGGCCGCGGAAAAGATCCTCGAATTGGATCTGAAACGAGTGCTTTTCACTACCGGGAGTAAAGATTTGAGTTTTGTCCCTTTACTTGAGAGACGCGAAATCTTCGTCAGGGTGCTTCCCTATGAAGAATCTATTTTAGCTTGTCTACGGGCAGGTCTTAAGCGACGACAAATTATCGCCCTTCAAGGGCCATTCAGCAAAGAGTTCAATCTGGCCCTTATTCGTGAACTGAAGATTCAGGCCTTGGTCACCAAAAAGAGCGGCCGCGAAGGAGGCTATCCGGAAAAGATTAAGGCCTGCCAAGAGGCCGGTATTTGGACCATAGTGGTGGAGAAGAAAGATGACTAAAAAGGTCTATTTTGTGGGTGCTGGGCCAGGGGATCCGGAATTAATCACGGTTAAAGGCAAAAAGTTACTTGAAGAGGCAGATCTGATCATCTATGCCGGGAGCCTGGTGCCCGAGAGGCTTCTCGAAGGCTTGAAGGCCGAAAGGATCAATTCTCATCCCCTAGACCTGGCCGAGATTCTCGACTTGATGCGTAAGGCTGTAGAAGAAGGCAAAAAGGTGGTTCGGCTCCATTCTGGGGACACTAGTTTTTACAGCGCCGTTACCGAACAGATCGAAGGCTTAAGGCGCTTTGATATAGAGGCGGAAGTGATACCTGGGGTCTCTTCCGCCAGTGCTGGAGCAGCGGTCTTGAAACAGGAATTGACTATCCCGGAAGTGAGCCAGACCGTGATTTTTACCCGTCTTTCAGGCCGGACGCCGGTGCCAAATAGAGAAAACCTGGCTTCTTTGGCCAAGTATCAGGCCACCATGGTCATCTTTCTCAGTGTAGGGATGATCGAGCGGGTACAGGAAGAATTGCTCAAAGGCTACTCCCCAGAGACCCCGGTGGTGGTCATGGAAAAGATTTCGTGGCCTGAGCAGAGGATTATTCGCTGCGTCCTTAAAGAATTGGCGGAGAAGGTAAAAGAGGCAGGTATCAAGCGTACGGCCCTGATCTACGTAGGCGAAACTTTGCGAGCCTCAGAGACCTCTTTGGGTAAACGTTCTAAACTTTATAACAAGGCCAATCCCTGAGTTTATTTCCGGTCTCGGAGGCCAGTAAATATCGTTTAAGGAGGGGGTTTTGGCGGGAAAATTGATGATTGTCGGGACAGGCCCGGGGAAGCTTGAACACCTTACCCTACGAGCGAAAGAGGTCATCGAAGAGGCCGAAGTTATTGTTGGTTATCAGCGATACTTAGAGCTTATCAAGCCTTTGATCGAGGGCAAGAAGATTTATCCCGGACGCATGAAAGAAGAAGTCCAACGGGCCAGGGCAGCGGTTGAGCTCGCGCTTGAAGGATACAAAGTAGCCCTGATCTCTGGCGGTGATCCTGGGCTTTACGGCATGGTGGCTCCGGTCTTAGAAGTGCTTGAGGCCAAGGGATGGCGCCCAGGAGAGCCTCCAGAGCTAGAGATTATTCCCGGGGTTACGGCGGCCTTGGCGGCTGCTGCTCGCTTTGGGGCTCCTCTTTCTACGGATGCGGCCTTTATCTCTCTTAGCGATCAACTTGAGCCTTGGGAGGCAATTGCCAATAGGCTGCGCGTGGCAGCTGAGGCCGACTTTGTTATCGCTCTCTACAATCCCCGCAGTCGGAGGCGTAAGAAGCAATTTGAAAAGGCCTTAGCCATTCTTAAAGGGGTTCTTCCTCAGGATACTCCAGTAGGGATAGCCAAAGGGGTTTTCCGTGAAAATGAAAGGCTTATCCTTACCAATCTTAGAGATCTAGGCGATTATCTTGAGGAGATTGACATGGCCACCGTCATTCTTGTAGGACGGCGGGACACGCGGATTTTAGACGCCCTTCTCCTCACCCCTCGAGGCTACGGTCAGAAATACGAGCTGAATTAGCACTATCTGAGAAAAATATGGCGAGTATTTTGGGTTTGCTTTGCCTATCGACTTACACCTCATTTCCAAGTTATCATAACTATTTATGCTAAAGCTGCCTGTTGGTGTCCAGAATTTTGGCTACAAAGCGAGCTTAGTAGAGCGAAGCTCTATGCCAATATCTATTTGGCTCTTAGAGTTAGGTAGAGGAGACCGCTCAAGTCAAACAATGAGCTAGGAAGGTTTTTAAGACCATTTCCTTAAAAGGAGCCAATCATGTCTCGTATCTTAAAAATTTTGGGTTTTTTGATCGCTATTTTTTTATTGGTCTTGGCCGCGGTCTTCTTTCTGGCCAATCGTTATTTGACCGAGGATCGAGTAAAGGCCTTGATCATTCCGCCGCTTGAAGAGGCCACTGGTCTTAAAATCTCAATCGGGCAGATCAAACGAAAGGGTTTTACTAGCGTAAAGATCAGCGAGGTAGAATTTTCTGATCCCCAGACCCACCGAAAGGTAATCGGCGTCGATGAGTTAAGGCTTTCTCTCCAATTTACTCCCCTTCTTCGAGGAAAGGTGGTCATAGGCGAGCTCCTCTTCAAAAGGCCTTCCTTCTTGCTGGTGCGGGGAGAGGATGGTCGGTTGAATCTAGAAAAGTATCGGCTTAAGGAGGCTAAAGAAAAGACCCCCTCAAGGCCTTCCAAACCAAGTGGGCCTAAATTGGCCTTTATCTTTCAAAACCTAAAGATCCAAGGGGCCAGAATTGCATTTTTAGACCGCAAAGGTGAGCTTCCCCCAATAAAAGCGGAAATTTCCCTTGTTACCAAATTGGAATTTTCCCGCCAGGGCCTTTTCCTCAAAGGGCAAGGCGTTCTTTCCTCTCTTGAAGTAGCCTCCTTTCCAGTAGGTCGTCAAGTTTTCTTCACCGTTGATCTCTTGCCTCAAAGGGCCCAAATACGTCTGACTAAGGGGCACCTATTAGAAGGCAAAATAAATGGAAAAATCCATTTTTCAGGACAAGATCTCGGAGGAGAGGTCTTCCTTTCTCGCGCTTCCTTTGAGGCCTTGGGTAAACTGGCCCAGCACATAAGGCCTTATAGCTTTCCAGAGATAGAGATACCGCCTATCTCCGGGGCCTTTGACTTAAGGATCACTCTTTCCGGGACCATGGCCAAGCCATCTTATAAAGTGGCCTTTCTACCAAATCCCTTGGCCATGGAATACCCACCTTATCGCTTAGAAATGAGAGGAAAGGCCCTTTTGAGTGAGAATATCCTTCAGCCAGAATTTTCCATAAAGCTTAACGGAGAATCTTTTAACCTTAAGGGAATCATTTCTGATCTCGATCAGTCTCTACCAAAGGTTGATCTCTTACTCACGGCAGAAAGCCTAAATTTAAGGACCCTGGTCCCAAAGAAAAGATCAGACCAGGAGACCAAAGGGCCTCCCCAGGGTCCGACCTCTTCGCCTTTTCCCTTGATTCCGGCCCGAGGGGAATTGCATTTTCAGGTGAAAAGACTCTGTTATCAAGTGTGTAGCCAAGATGTTCTAGGTGAGGTTTTCTTTTCACCCGAAGCCGTGGAACTCAAGAAACTTCAGTTGATCCTGGCTAAGGCTCAGACCCAGATTACCGGAAAAATGACCCATTTGGTCAAACAGCCTCAAATTTCCCTAAATTTCTCTCTGGCTGGGATGGAGCTTCCTCTATTCCTCCAAGATTTATGGCCAGAGAGCGCTTATGTCTCTTCTGGAAAGGTTTGGGCCGAGGGGGTCTTTCAGACCAAAGGGGCTGGTTCTTTGGCCTGGCGTAAAAATTTATCCGGCAAAGGAATCACGGTATTTGAAAATTTGGGTTTTAAAGAGAGTCCGGTGAGTATCATTTTGGCCAAGGTCTTAAAGACTCCAAAGCTCAAACAACTTCGCTTTCAGAAAGGAAAGGCCAGCTTTGTGGTGAAACAGGGGAAAATCTCGATCCAAGGCAAGTTTTATCAAAAGGAACTCAAGCTATCCCTCAAAGGAGAGATAGGCCTTGATGGTCAACTTAATCTAAGGCCTCGTTTGGTCTTTGAGGGTCCTCTG
>CAZKEG010000094.1:0-5840 GCA_964551715.1 uncultured Thermodesulfobacteriota bacterium | reverse complement strand
AAGGAACAGAAGAGACGGCTGAGGTTGAAAATCAAGACTGGAAGTTTCAAGGGGGTGACATTTTCGCTGTGCGGTAACAGTATTAAGTAAAAGGTGTCCACTACTAAGGTGGAAACCATTCGATTAGAAAAAAATTGGTGGAGATGGGGGGATTCGAACCCCCGGCCTCCACGTTGCGAACGTGGCGCTCTCCCAACTGAGCTACATCCCCACCGTAGTGCTAAAGTTAACGGCCAAGGCCCTCTTGGTCAACTAAGCGGCTTCCTGTTGCTGCGAGGCCTTTTTGGCGTTTAGTTTGGCGGAAAGACGCGAAATTTTTCGGGCCGCCGTGCGCCAGTGAAGCGTCCCCTTAGTTACGGCGCGCTGAATGATGCTTTGGGCTTGACGAAAGGCAGCTTCAGCCTCTTCAACCGTACCGGTTTCTACGGCTACCAAAAATTTCTTTACCGTGTTTTTGATGCGCGTCTTCATCGCCTTGTTGCGCATCCGGCGCTTGAGGCTCTGACGTAAGGCCTTCGCTGCTGATCTATGTTGAGGCAAGACCATCCCTCCTTTTATTTTTGTAGCGGGCTTTTATAATACGCCCCATCATGAGTGTCAACGAACTCTCTCAATTAGTCGCATATTTTAAGAGCAATCCTTGGCTGCTGGCTGCCGGAATAATTTTATTTTATCTGATCCTGGCCAAGCTGGTAGATCTATTTGTAGATCATGTCTTGTACCGCTTGGTCTCCTTAACCACCATCACCTTCGATGATTACCTCATCAAATTTTTGCATTGGCCGGTGGTTATCAATATCGCCCTGATAGGCCCCCTCCATGCCCTCTACGTTTTAAAATTCGGTCCGAAGGTCTCTTTTATTGCTACCGGGATCATCAAGAGTTTTATCCTCCTTGTTTGGTGGATTACCGCCTTTCGTCTGGTGAACTGGATTGCTACTCGGAAGTTTCCGGTCCTTGAGAGATTTGGACACCTAGGTCAAGACCTGATTATCCTCTTTAAAAATCTTCTATTTATCGTGATAGCTATTGCCGGAGGTATCACTTTTCTTTCTATCTGGCATATCAGTTTGGCCCCTCTTTTGGCCTCAGCGGGGATTGCCGGTATCGCCGTGGCCTTAGCCGCCCGAGAGACCCTGGCCAATTTCTTCGGGGGTATTTCCATCTTTCTTGATCGGACTTACAAGGTCGGAGACTACATTATTCTCGATTCCGGAGAACGGGGAGAGGTGGTTGATGTCGGCATACGTTCTACGCGTATCCGTACCCGCGACGATGTATTGATCACCATCCCTAATTCCATCATGGCCAATTCTAAGATTATTAATGAAAGCGCCCCAGAGCCCCGTTTTCGTCTGCGTCTGCCGGTGGGAGTGGCCTACGGCTCGGATTTGGAGAAGGTGGAACGGGTCTTATTGGAAGTAGTTAAGAAAGTTCCACATGTCGTCTCCGAGCCAGAGCCGCGGATTCGTTATCGCCGTTTTGGAGATTCCTCCATAGATCTCGAGCTCTTATGTTGGGTGGATGATCCGCGCTTTAAAGGTCCGGTGACCCATAAGTTGATCAAAGTTATCCATCGCCGCTTTGAGGAAGAAGGCATTACTATTCCCTTCCCCCAGAGGGATGTCCATCTCTATCAGTCATGAAGAAGATCTGGATAGGGACCTCTGGCTGGAATTATCCCCATTGGCGTGGTGTCTTTTACCCGCCAGGGCTTTCGACTAAGAAATGGCTCTCTTATTATGCCACTTATTTCGATACGGTAGAGATCAACGCCACTTTTTACGGTACCCCCAAAGAAAAGACCTTTAAGAATTGGTATAAGGCTGTGCCGGATGATTTTCTCTTTGCGGTGAAGGCCAGTCGTTTTATCACCCATATCAAACGCCTGCGTGACGTAGGGGAGGCGATAAAGCGCTTTTATCGGGTAGTAGCTCCGCTTGGCGAGAAATTAGGGCCTATTCTCTTTCAATTTCCCCCTAACCTCAAATACGATCGTGCCCTTTTGGAAGAATTCTTGGCCTTTCTTGATTTACGACATCCGACGACCATTGAAGTAAGGCATGAGAGTTTTCATGACCCCGAATTTTTTGAACTCCTGCGCCAGGCTGGGGTGGCCCTTTGTCTTTCCGACACAGCAGGGAGATATCCTTCTTTGATCGAGGTCCTTACCGCTGATTTTGTGTATATCAGGCTCCATGGCTCCCTGGTGCTTTATCACTCCTGCTATACCGAGGAAGAGCTTAAGGACTGGGCAACCAAATTAAAGGCCTGGGGCCTTCCGGGGTATGTCTATTTTGATAACGATGCCTTGGGATGGGCGGTACCGAATGCCCTGAGGTTAAAGGCTCTTCTTGGGCAAGAGGCCAAACCCTTGCCTGAGGAGGCGGTGGCCCTTTTAAAAGGGCGTCCTCTTGATTAGGATAAAGCCCACCATGCGTGTTGTTCTTGCCATAGCCAGGGCCATTTCTAAGAAACTCCCTCGGCCTGTTCGCTTGATGGAGGTTTGCGGTACCCACACGGTCAACATCTTCCGGTTTGGCCTGCGGAGCCTCCTTCCCAAGGATCTAGAACTCCTTTCAGGACCAGGGTGTCCGGTCTGTGTCACCCCTCCGGGAGAGATTGATTTTTTGCTTGAGGTAGCCAAGCTCCCGCAAGTAACCCTGGCTACCTTTGGCGATATGCTTCGTGTACCGGGTAGCAAGACTTCGCTTAAGGATCTTCGCGCCCAGGGGGCCGCTATAAAGATCATCTATTCTCCTCTGGATACACTTGAGCTTGCCGAAAGCAATCCGAAACAAAAGATAGTCTTTGCGGCCATAGGCTTTGAGACCACGGCCCCAGCGGTGGCGGTGGCGGTGCTTGAGGCCAAGAAACGAGGGCTTAAAAACCTCCTTTTTGCCGTAAGCCATCGCACCATGCCCCAGGCCTTACGGGCCCTTCTTTCCTCTGGAGAGGTAAAACTCGATGGCCTCATCCTCCCAGGGCACGTCAGCACGGTCATCGGGGCCAAGTCTTTTAAGTTTTTGGCCGAGGAGTTTCATCTCCCAGCGGTGGTGACTGGCTTTGAGGCTCGAGACATCATGGAAGGCATTTATATGCTAGTCTCCCAGGTGGCCGAAGGCCGGGCGGAAGTAGAAATTCAGTATAAGCGGGCGGTGACCTGGGAAGGTAACCCTATGGGCAAACAGCTCATACGTAAGGTCTTTGAGCCCTGTGATGCTCGGTGGCGGGGGTTAGGCCTTATTCCGGGAAGCGGTCTTCGGTTAAGGCCGGATTTTCACGATTTTGACGCCCAAAAACAATTGGGCATAAAGGTCCCTGAGGGGAAAGAACCCACGGGTTGCCGTTGCGGAGACATCCTCTGTGCCAGGGCCAAACCACCAGATTGCAAGCTCTTTGGCAAGGCTTGCACTCCAGAGCACCCCAAAGGGCCTTGTATGGTCTCCAGCGAAGGGACCTGTGCTGCCTGGTACGCCTTTGCTGAGGATTAAATCTCAAGCCTTTCCTCTTCGGCCAAGACGTCTAGGATCTTGCGCCGAAGGGTGGCTAGTTGCCTTGATTTGAAATTTTTTCGCGTCTCCTCAAGGACGCGGACCACTTCCCAAAGGATCGCGCGGTAACAACGATAATAGGGGCAATCACAACCAAAGGCCCTCCCCCGTGGTCCTTTAAACAAAGGCCTCTCTTGATGATACGAGTCCATTTCTGTCCCTTTTTATTGAAATTGTTTTGCAATTAACAAAAACAAAAGGCCTTGTCAACCTTTTTGATAGAAAACTTGCCAAGGGTTAAAGTTTCGATTTTAACCTGAAGAACTATGCGTAATTTATTAGTGATACTCTTGGTGCTGAGTTCTGTATCCTTGGCCTTGGCCGAGGAGGTCAAAGTCCCCGGTTTGAGGCTCCTTTATCGCCTCTCTTTGGAAGATGTTTCCTTTTATGTCCGGGCCGGGCATCAGCCAGATGCCTTCCTCACCTTTTCTCCGGATGAGAAGTTTTTGGCGGTGGGGACTTTTCTCGGGCGCCTCCTCCTTCTTAAGGCACAGACCGGGGAGATCCTCTGGGAAAAACGCATCCCCGAAGGGATGGTCAAAAAGATCGCCTTTTCTCCGGATGGTCGGACCATTTACTATGGGGAACAAAGCCCCGACGGTTTTATCTATGCTGCAGATCGGGATACCGGAAGGATCAAGTGGCGTTTTCGCTTGGCCGATGATCTCTTGCCTGGAGAGCCACCGGAAAAGGGTGATGTCTATGGTATCTACCGCCAACCAGGGTGTTATCGTCTAAAGGTTTTGGCCAACGGAGATGTGCTCGTTCTTGGTCTCCATTCTTGGTACGATCGAAGGTATGAGGTGTGGCGAAGATTATCTCGACTCTATCGTCTCACCCCTGAGGGGAAACTAGTTTGGGCCTGGCCTAAGGAAGGGCCGGCCAAACTCACCCTGATCTTTGCTGACGCCGATAGATCAGGCTGTGTGGTAGCTACCGTGGCCCTTAGTCCCTCAGAAGATATACCAAAGGATTATCCCTTTAGCCCCAATACCCTCTATATCCTCGATGGGAATGGACAGGAGCGCTGGCGTTATCAAATCCCTCCGTTAAAACCCTATTACGATCGGGTCTCGGTCTGGGAATCGATACGGGTAAGCCCTGAGGGGCATTACGCCTTGGTCGGTACCGCTGATGGCCGGGCCTTTATAGTAGATTTAGTGAGAAAAAGGGTAAGGATCATCGCCCTTGGGGCCCCGATTAAGATCGGCGGTTTTCCGGTGGCGGCCATGATCAATTACGGCTATGCCCTTAAGGATACTTTTTATTTCCTGACCGGGACCTCTAGCCTCCCTTACAGTTTGCCCATGGCTATCGACCGTCCGGCAGGGCCCCATCCCCAGGCTAATACCCTTTTTGCCCTTGGGCCTTGCGGGCAAATAAAATGGCGGTTTACGGCCGATTTTCGGCTGCAAGGTATCGAGGCCGATCGGGAAGGAAGAATCGTGGCGGTGGCGGTCGGAGGCTCTCGTCGACCCCTCAGGAAGACCAGACAATTTGGTGTTTTTGTCTTTGATACCCGTCGTCCTGGAGGAGGGTGAGAAAAGCTGGCGGGTTACTTTCCGACAGAAGGACCTTGTTTCTTTCACCTGGCTGTAAGCCCTCAAGGCCATTTGGTGGCCTTGGTCGAGACTCCTTATTTGACCGAAGAAGAAAGACTGGTTGGCCGATATCAAATATTAGTCCTCAAACTCTTAGAACGGTGAAACAATGATTCAGAAGAACAGGGCTTTGGCCTTAAAGGAAGAGTTTTTGACTCAGGACCTAAGGCGGCTGGTGATCGAGCGCTCCGGGGTCAATTTTTACCGGTGCTATCACTGTGAAATGTGCACCAATGGTTGTCCGTTTTTACCCACTATGGATCGCGCTCCCAATGTCATTGTTCGTCTCCTTCAATTTGGTCTTTTTGAGGAGGTCCTGACCAGTTCGACTATCTGGGTATGCGTGGGGTGTTATACCTGTGCCTATCGTTGTCCGATGGGAATTGATATTCCGGCTCTAATGGATACCCTGCGAGAGATAGTCATTGAGAATGATTTACCCGTGGCCGAGCCGGATGTCCTTGAGTTCCATCGCCAGGTGGTCTCTTCTATCAAACGCCATGGTCGCGCCCATAAATTAGAGATCATGGTCGGCTATAAATTCAAGAAACGAGAATGGCTTAGCGATTGGTTGTTAGGCATCAAAATGTTGGCCAAACACAAATTAGATCTAACCCCTTCCCGAGTAAAACGTATCGAAGAGGTACGGGCCCTATTTGAAGACCATGAGGAATAATCTCCCCCA
>CAZKEG010000093.1:0-5878 GCA_964551715.1 uncultured Thermodesulfobacteriota bacterium | reverse complement strand
GTCTGTTTATTAACCAAGAAACAGGCGAAAAATATAAAGAGTTGCTCCCTGTCTTGATAAAAGATCTTATCCAAGGAGAAGAAAACTCTCTAAAAAAGTTTAATAATTAGGAGGCCGAAAATGGTCGCTCTCCCTGAGCTTAGTTTTCTCCCTTATCCAGCAAGGATAGAAAAGATAGTGGTCGAAACCGAAGATGGGCTCTTAAAGAGCTTTTATCTCCGCTTGGTAAACGAGGAAGATCGTAAGCGCTGGCGGCATAAACCAGGGCAATTTGCCATGCTCTCTGTCTTGGGAAAGGGCGAGTGTCCTATCGGCCTGGCCTCTTCTCCTTCGGAAGATCTCCTTATGTTTACCGTCTTTCGCACGGGCTTGGTCACCGATGCCTTACATCGTTTACCCGAAGGGACCGTGATCGGCCTCCGTGGCCCTATGGGAAACGGCTATCCAGTGGAGGAATTTAAAGGCAAAAATGTGGTCCTTATCGCTGGCGGTTTTGCCGTGACCACCCTTCGGGCCACCCTGGTCTATCTCCTTGAACATCGAAAAGATTACGGCGAGATTACTATGATCTATGGGGCCCGGAATCCGGGGCTCTTGTTATACAAGGAGGAATTGGCCCAATGGCAAAGACGTGAAGATCTAAATCTCTATCTCACCATCGATTGTCAGGTCCCGGGCTGGGAAGGTTTGGTAGGATTTGTCCCCCAAATTACCGAGCAGGTGGCGCCTAAAAGCGAAAACGCGGTGGTCTTAGTCTGCGGGCCGCCAATCATGATCAAGTTTACCCTGCCCGTTTTGGAGAAACTGGGCTTTGGCCCAGAAGATATCTATCTCTCCTTGGAAAACCGTATGCGCTGTGGTCTTGGGCTCTGCCATCACTGTAATGTAGGGCCAGTCTTGGTCTGTAAAGACGGACCGGTCTTTACCCTGGCTGAGCTCAAGAACCTCCCGCCAGAATACTGATTAGTTTTCGTTAGGCCAAAGCTGGACTATTCTCAAAGACATGCCTGAGATCAGAGGCCTGGTCATTGCTGCTCCGTTTAGCGGGGCGGGAAAGACTCTCCTTGCTTGTAGTTTGATCAAGGCCTTTCGTAAACGAGGATTTTCCGTCTCTCCTTTTAAGGTGGGGCCGGATTATATCGACCCTGGGTATCTGACCCAGGCGGCGGGAAGGCCCTGTTATAACTTGGATCCGTGGATGGTCTCTGAGGCCGGGGTGAAAAGGAGTTTTGCCCGAGGGGCCAAGGGGGCTGAAATAGCCGTTGTGGAAGGGGTAATGGGGCTCTTTGACGGGGCCTGCGGGGAATTGGGTTCTACTGCCCATGTAGCTAAGCTCTTAAATCTTCCGGTGCTCCTTGTCTTCCCGACCCAAAAGGTGGCCGGGACGGTGGCTGCCCTTATCAAAGGGCTCTTTGAGTTCGATTCAGGACTTGAGTTTTTAGGGATAGTGCTCACCAAGGTGGCCAGTGCAAGACACGAAAAGATCCTCCTTTCGGCCTTGGATAAGGCAGGCCTTCCAGTCCTGGGCGTTATTCCCCGTAAAGATGAATTTAGGCTTCCTGAAAGACATTTAGGCCTGGTCTTGGCCGAAGAAGTAGGGTTTGAGGCCTTTGATCTTTCTTCTTATTTAGACCTCGATCAAATCCTTGATCGCCTGGGAAACACCGTGTTTGAAGATCTTTCTCGTCCCAAAGATCGTCCCCGACTGACCATAGCCGTGGCCAGAGATGAGGCCTTTTCCTTTTATTACCAGGAAAATCTGGATCTCTTAGAAGAGGCCGGGGCTAGGCTTTGCTTTTTCTCCCCGCTTAGGGACCCTTTCCCCGAGGAGGCGCAGGTCCTCTATCTCGGCGGTGGATATCCCGAACTTCATGCCCAACGGCTCTCGGCCCGAGAAGACCTTTTAAAGATCGTACGAGAGAGGATCAAGGCCGGGATGCCAGTCCTTGCCGAGTGTGGTGGGTTTATGTTTTTACAAAAGGAAATAAGAATCAAGGGAAAGGGTTATCCCATGTTAGGCGTCCTTAATGGAGTGGCTGAATTATCCAACCGCCTTAAGGCCTTGGGCTATCGTCAAATCAAGACCCTGACCAAAAGCCCCCTTGGGCCCGAAGGCCTTCTCCTCCGCGGCCACGAATTTCGTTACAGTGCCTTGGCCCAGGACCTTTTCCAAGGCTTGGAGGTCTTCGATGCCTTTGGGGTGAGAAAAAAGACCTTTGGAGTGGTTGAAGAGAGGCTCTTTGCCAGCTACGTTCATCTTCACTTTGGGAGTAATCCCCAAGTGGCCCAATACTTGGTAGACCAGGTATCGAGGCTCTAGGAGGAAACGATGCTCTTGATCCTTTTTTTGATATCTCTTTTGGCCCTGCCGGTCCAAGCCGCGGAGAAAAATCCTTTTTGGCAACTGGCCAAGGTCAAAGTGAGTGCCTTTTTCAATGTCTCAGCCCATCAACTCAGCGGAGAGGCCCAAATCGAATTACCCCCCAGACGGGTGGTTTGGATCAATGTCAAGAATCTGGCCCTTAAAAACGTATTGTTGGCCTCAAAAAGGCTTTCTCCGGAGATAGAAAACGGGGCCTTTCGGGTCATGGCCACCTCTCCCGGGCAGGTCTTAAAGATCCGGTTTACCGCCCGCTTCATCCAGGGTGAGAACCTGGTGTCCCCCAAAGGGATCGTCCTTACCGAAAACTGGTGCCCGAGTGTGAAGGGGTTGGCCTTCTATGACCTGTGGGTGGTCGTCCCTAAAAGATTTAAGGCCGTGGCCCCGGCGGATAAGATCTCGGTCAAACGCCGCCGTACAGCCCATTATCACTTTATGTTTTCCCATCCTTCCGGGCCACCTCCGCTTATTGCCGGTCGGTATTTTTATTTTGAAAAGAAAAGACATGGGCTGACCATTGCTGTTTATCTCCTAAAAAACGATCCTAAATTGGCCAGATTGTATCAAGACAAGGCCTTGGCCTTTATTCGAAAATACAGCAAGCTGTTCGGGCCCTATCCGTATAAACGCTTTGCCGTGGTGGAAAATATCTTTGAAACCGGTTACGCCTTCCCCACTATGACCCTTTTAGGACACACTGTCTTGAGACTACCCTTTATTCCGGATATTTCCCTACGCCATGAGATATTGCATAACTGGTTTGGGAACGGTGTGTATGTAGACTGGGAAAAGGGGAATTGGAGTGAGGGTTTGGTGACCTATCTAGCTGATCATCAACGGGCCGAGGAACACCATGAAGGGGCCTCTTATCGGCATCAGCTCTTGGTCAATTATCAGAGTTATGTGTCCTTTGAGAAGGCCTTTCCCCTTAAGGACTTTCGGGGAAGATATGATCGTGCCTCACAGGCCATTGGGTATGCCAAAGGGGCTATGTTCTTCCATATGCTCCGCCGCGAGTTGGGGGACAAGGTCTTTTTTAAGGGGCTTAGGGCCTTTTATGAAAAATATCTCTTCCAGACTGCCAGTTGGGAGGATCTGGAACATACCTTTGAAGGGGTCAGTCAAAGGGATCTCTCTGAATTTTTCAAACAATGGCTTAACCGGGCCGGGCTACCCGAACTCTTTCTCTATCGTGAGAAGGTCATCCGGCTAAAAAAGGAGAAATATCTAGTAGGGCTTACTATTACCCAGGGTGAACCTTATTATCACTTGCGGGTGCCTTTGGTCGTGGTCTCGGATAGGGAGACCAAGCACCTGGAAGTAGAACTCTCCGGCCCGAGGACCAGAGTGGATGTAAAGATATCCGGTCATCCAAAGGAGGCCTGGCTTGATCCAAATTACGATGTGGCTCGCCACCTCTCAGGACCGGAATTCCCTCCAGTTATTTCTCGATTACTGGGAGCCAGGCAGGGTTTGGTGATCCTCTCTTGCAAACATGAGATAAACATTTACCGACCGCTAATAAGTTTTCTCCGAGGATATCACTTTACCCTGGAGACCGATCCAATTGATCCAGAAAGCATCCTGCGTCCCATTGTCTATCTGGGGGAGGTCCCCTCTAAGCTTAAGCCCCTCTTTGGAGAGATGACCGGTGGAGATTTTTGCCTTGAGATCCAAGAAAATCCTATAGATCCAGATCTTGTCATTGCCCGGGCCAAGGCCCAAGAGGCCCAAGAAATAGAGGCCGTCTTGAGGAAGCTACCTCACCTTGGTCGTTATCAGATGATATGTAGCCAAAAAGGACAGATCACCCAAAAGAAAGAAGCGGTTTACGAACGGGGAATAAAGGTCGTCCTTTCTGGGGAAACGCGGGGCATAGCCCTTCATCGTCTTGAGCTCTTGGAGACTATTGCCCGAGCCGTGTCTCTGAGCAAGATCATCTTCTTGGGAGAAGAACACGATCGTTACGAACACCATTTGGCCCAATTGGCGGTGATCAAGTGGCTTCACCAAAACAGACACAAGATTGCCATTGGTATGGAAATGTTCCAACGCCCCTTTCAACAGGCCCTAGATGACTACCTTGCCAGGCGGATTGATGAATTGGAATTTCTCAGGCGAAGCCAGTATTTCAAACGCTGGGGTTATAATTGGCGGATGTATAAGCCCATTTTGAATTATGCTCGTGAGAAAAAGATCCCGGTGGTAGCCCTTAATATACCACAGGAAATAACGGACAAGGTGGCCAAGAAAGGCCTTAAGGCCCTTAGTCCAGAAGAGAAGGCCCAACTTCCTCAAATAGATTTTGAAAATCTGGCTTATAGAGAATATCTACGTTGGGTCTACAAAAATCACCCTGAGCAAAAGAAAGAGATCAAGGACTTTGAGTGTTTTTATCAGGCTCAATTACTCTGGGATGAGGGGATGGCGGAGACCATTACCTCTTATCTCAAAGAACACCCTGACTATCAGATGGTAGTCCTGGTTGGTAAGGCCCACGTGATGTACGGCTACGGTATACCTTCCCGTGTAGCCCGCAGGGGATATGAGTCTTACAGCATCGTTCTTCTCGGCGGAGAAGAATCCTTGGAGCCAGGGATGGCCGATTATGTCCTCTTTCCCAAACCCAAGGCCCCGCCCTTTTTCGCCCACTTAGGGGTTTTGGTCGAAGAAGGCTTTGGCGGTCTAAAGATAGAAAAGGTCTTCCCTCATGAACCAGCGGCCAAGGCTGGTCTTAAGAAAGGAGACGTTATTATTGAGGCCGACGGCCTTCCGATACGTGATGTGGCTGATCTAAAATTGGTCCTCTATCAGAAGAAACCAGAAGACAAAATTAGGCTTCGCCTCAAACGGGGTGGTTTTATAAAGACGGTGGTGGTAGGGCCTTTTAAGGCCCCTCAAAAATCTTTTTAGGAGGAAGATGTGCAGGCCTTTGTCGTGGATCATCTCAAAAAAGACGAGTTAGAAAGGCTACGGGGTATCATCAAAGACTTTGCCTATCCTTCGGCCCTGGATGACATTTTCTGGATACCCATTCCGGAACACTTACTCACCCCCACCCAAGCGGCCCATAAGGAATGTCAACCCCATTTTTTTGCCGTGGAATTTGGAGAAGATTTTATAAGCTTCGAATTCTTAGCCAGGACGCACCAACGCGTGCGATGTGATTGTATCAGCCCGGCTACACCCCAACAAAAGGTCTATCTACTAGAATTGGCCAAAGAAATCTTTGCCAAGGCAGAGGTGGAGATAAAAGGCCATTAAAGGGCGGGGGACCCGCCCGTTTATCCTAACCGATGGCTTCTTCTAATTTGCTCCCTGGTTTGAATTTGACTACTTTGCGGGCTGGGATCTTGATTTGTTCTCCGGTACGAGGGTTACGACCCATCCTTTCAGCCCGTTGAGAAACACTAAAGGTCCCAAAACCTACCAAGGTGACTTTGTCCCCCTCTTTTAAGGCCTCGGTTACTGCTTCCATAAAGGCATTTAAGGCCTTTT
>CAZKEG010000092.1:0-5882 GCA_964551715.1 uncultured Thermodesulfobacteriota bacterium | reverse complement strand
TCGTGGCAAGCGCGAAGTTGATGGCGAGCATGCGAAGCCACCCCCTAAGAGACTCAAAGTTGACAGAGGATGGGTCGAGTTTAAAATTCAAATCAGCGGGCGCGTAGCTCAGTCGGATAGAGCGTTGGCCTCCGGAGCCAGAGGTCGTGGGTTCGAATCCCGCCGCGCCCTCCATCCACCAAGGGGGTTGTTAGATGGCTGGTTCGAAGAAGACTATTATTGTGCGTAAAGGGGGAGAAGCTAAACGGACGACGCAACCGTCAAAGCCTGAGCCTTCTTTCTTTGAAAGACTAAAAGGTCAAAAGATCATCATTCAATCGCGAGCTGGGACACGTTATGAAGGTCTGTTTGAGGCCTATAAAGACGGTTTTTTTTGGTTAAAAGAGGCTATGGTGGTCGGTAAAGAGTATCAGGTAAAGACCGATCTTGTCGCCATAGATCGAGGGCAGACCGCCCATTTACACCTTGAACCCACAGAAATCACCAAAAAAGAGGGGGAAGAAACCTAGTTTTTCTTCTTTTTCTTGGTCTTGGCCCGTTGATCCCACGAGCAAGTGGGAGACATTCAAGTAGGCACCCCAAACCGAGGGAGGATAAAGCGATTTATCAAGATCCAGCCCACAATAATCAAAACAATAACTAACAAATCAGTCATTTACTTTTCCCTTGAGATAATTTAAGGCCTTTTTGAGACGTTTGAGGACTGTCTCTTTGCCCAATACGTTCATTACTTCAAACAGGCCAGGGCTTACCGTACGTCCGGTCAGGGCCAACCTTACCGGTTGGGCGATGTGTTTGAGTTTGAGTTGGTACTCTTCGGCCAGCCCTCGAAATAGTTTCTCAAGGGTTTCTTCATCAAAAGAACTGATGTTTTCTATCTCTTGAATTAATCGTTCAAAGACAGGGATGATCTCCGGCTTGAAGAATTTTTTGACCCCCTTTTCTTCGTATTCAAACTCGTCCACAAAATAAAAATGCATCATTTCGGCCATTTCCGCCAGGGTCCGCGCCCGCGGTTTGACCGTTTCCACTGCCTTAAGGAGCTTGGCCTCTTCTGGATCTTTGATCTCCAATTGGGCCAGGAAGGGTTTTACCAATTCAGCCAGCCGTTCGGTTGTTTCTTGGCGGATATAATAGGCATTGAGGGCCAAAAGCTTGTCCGGATCAAAGCGAGCTGGTGATTTAGAGACCCGCGAGAGATCAAACTTTTCGATCATTTCTTCCAAGGTAAAAATCTCTTGGTCTCCATAAGACCAACCCAGACGGACTAGATAATTTCGCAAGGCCTGAGGCAGATAGCCTGCTTCTCGATAGGCCAAGATGGAAAGAGCCCCATGGCGTTTAGAAAGTCTTGAGCCATCCGGGCCAAGAATCATGGGGACGTGGGCAAAGCGCGGGGGAGTAGCTCCCAAGGCCTGGTAAAGCAAGATCTGTTTCGGGGTGTTAGAGAGATGGTCGTCACCCCGGATAACATGAGTTATCCCCATAGTCAGGTCATCAATGACCACGGCAAACTGATAAGTGGGCGTCCCGTCGGCCCGCATAAGGACAAAATCATCTAATTCTTGGTGGTCAAAGGCGATCGAGCCCCGAATGAGGTCTTCGACCACGGTGGTCCCGAATTCAGGGCAGCGAAAACGCAGGACCCGCCCTGGGCCAGGGCCAAGCCCACGATGGCGACAAGTGCCATCGTATTTTGGTTTACGGCCTTCGGCCAAGGCCTGTTTGCGTTTTTGTTCAAGCACTTCCGGAGGGCATTCGCAATAGTAGGCCTTTCCTTCTTCGTAAAGGCGTTTGGCATATTCTCGGTAGATTTCAAGCCGCTCAAGCTGAAAATACGGGCCTTCGTCCCAGAAAAGCTCCAGCCATTCCAGGGCCTCTTTGATAGAGTCTACAAATTCTTGGCGCGATCGTTCTCGATCGGTATCCTCGAAACGAAGCAAGAAGATACCTTGGTGATGTCTGGCAAAGAGCCAATTAAAAAGGGCCGTTCTGGCCCCTCCGATATGGAGATATCCGGTAGGGCTGGGGGGGAAACGCGTCTTGACTTTGTTCATCTCTTCCCCGTTTTTATTGGTCTCTTGAATCTGGCTTATTTTAACGAATGATAATCCCGGCGTAACCCACCACCTGATAAAAATCTCCAGAGACCTCACCGGAGGTGGCGTAGCGTACCAAATACCCCTGTCTAGCGCCAAGCCCCTTGGCGGCAATGATGGTGGCTGCCGTGGGGATGGCCCCACACATACTGATCTTTTCCTGCATCACCACTTCCAGGAGCCCGATTGGGTCGAGTTCTAAGATGCGTTCGATGGCCAACATATCTTTTTTCTTGGCGATATCATGGGGTACGTAGTGACTCATGTCGGTGCTGGCGACGATCAAGACCGGTTCTTTATAGACTCTGATTACCCTTTCTATAGCTGAGCCTATATCTTCGATTTCGTGGAAAGAAAGAGAAGAAAGACAGATAGGCACAATGGCGATATCTGGGTTCAGGTATTGGAGGAAGGGGATTTGGACCTCAAGGGAATGTTCGTAAAGATGGGCCTGGACATCCTCTTCGAGGACATCGCTTTCTTTGAGGATCAAACGGGCCAAGTCGTCGGCAATAGGCACCGGGCCGAGGGGCATCTGCCAAGTACCCTCGACCATGATGGCTGCTGGACGCCCGAGACCCGTATGATTGGGCCCTAAAATGACGACCTTATTAGGGACGACAATCTCGCTATAGACGGCCCCGGCCACGTGTCCAGAATATATGTACCCGGCATGAGGGCAGACCACAGCAATGGCCGGTTCCTTAGGTTTTCCGGGGATTAAATAGGCCTCTATCTCACGGGCCAAACTATTGGGATTGGCTTCATAAAAACGCCCGGCAACGGCAGCTCTCCTAATCATGTTTCCCTCCTTGGCACCCTTTCAAGGCCTTTAGGCCTTTTTTCGAAATGTATTTCAGGCTCATTCCAAAATACGTGAGACTAGCTTGTCAGTAAAGGGTGGGTTTGGTAAGTTGTCGCAAAAATCCTTCCCCAAAGAGGCGTTATTATGTTTCGATCATTAGCAGGTTGGTTTTCAACAGATTTGGCCGTAGACCTCGGTACGGCTAATACCCTGGTTTACGTAAAGGGGAAGGGCATCGTCTTGCGTGAGCCATCGGTGGTGGCGGTGAAGCAGGATGGTCGCGGCAAGAAGGTGCTGGCCGTAGGGCAAGAAGCCAAGAGGATGCTTGGCCGCACCCCTGGTCATATTCAGGCTATACGTCCTTTAAAAGACGGTGTTATTGCTGATTTTGAAGTGACCGAGGCCATGCTGCGTTACTTTATCGAAAAGGTTCATAATCGTCGGATCTTTGTGCGGCCTCGGGTTATCGTCAGTGTACCTTCAGGGATTACGCAGGTGGAACGGCGGGCAGTTAGGGAGAGTGCTGAAAGCGCTGGGGCCCGGGAGGTCTACCTAATCGAAGAGCCCATGGCCGCCGCCATTGGAGCGGGGCTTCCGATTACCGAGCCCACGGCGAACATGGTGGTTGACATAGGCGGTGGTACCACTGAGGTGGCCGTTATCTCTCTGGCTGGGATTGTCTATTGTAATTCGGTGCGCGTGGCTGGCGACAAAATGGACGAAGCCATTATGAATTATATCAAACGTAAATATAACCTCCTTATCGGAGAGCATACCGCAGAACAGATCAAGATTGAGATCGGAAACGTCCTCCCCGAGCCTCCTTACGAAACTATGGATATTAAGGGGCGAGATTTGATTACCGGTGTCCCCAAAACCATTACTGTTAGCGCTGAAGAGGTAAGAGAAGCCATCAAAGAGCAAGTAGATGTAATCGTCGAAGCTATCAAAGACGCCCTAGAACAAACTCCACCGGAGCTTGCGGCCGATATCGTCGACAAAGGTATCGTCCTGACTGGAGGTGGGAGTCTCCTTAAGAATCTCGATTGTCTGATTCGTCGTGAGACGCAACTGCCGGTTATCGTGGCCGAAGATCCTCTGTGTTCCGTTGTCCTTGGTTCAGGTAAGGCCCTCGATAATATTCACATCTTAAAAGAAGTGATGTTGCGTTAGATAAGTGCCGGTTTTTCCTCCTAGAAAACAATGGGTTGCCTTCCTTTTTTTGGTGGTCTTGTTCTTGGTTGGGGTGGTCTTTCTTTTTGGCGGACTAAAGGGCAAGGGGCATTTGCCTTATGGTGAAAGGATTACTTTTAAGATTTTAGGTCCTTTTTCAAACAAGGCCATCTCTTCAGGATGGGGGCTCAAGAAACCCTTTAGACACTATATCTGGCTTAGACATATTCAGGAGGAAAACGAACGTCTCAAGCTGGAATTGGCCCATTTGGAGGCCGAATTGGTTAAGGCCCGAGAGCACGAGCTTGAATACGAGAGACTAAAACGTCTCTTAAAAGTAGCCCGCCAATTTAAGACCCCAAGGGTGGCTGCCAGGGTCATTGGGCGTCCTTTGGGGCATTGGCAAGGACTGGTGATAGTTGATAAGGGTCTACGAGATGGCGTCTCGCCGGAGATGCCGGTGGTGTACTATACTCCTCAAGGGCCAGGTGCCTTAGTTGGGCAGGTGGTAGCGGCGGCTGAGCATTACGCCAAGATCTTGCTCATTACCGATCCATCTTCAGCGGTAGATGTCCTCGTCCAACGTTCGCGCCAGAGGGGGTTGTTACGGGGCAAAGGTGGGGCCTTGTGTATGCTCGATTATGTACCGGCTGAGGCTGATGTTCGGGAAAAAGACGTGGTCATTACCTCTGGCCTAGACGGCATTTATCCCAAAGGGATATTGGTCGGACAGGTATCGAGGATCTACCCAGGGAGAGAAAAGGGTCTTTTTCGTCTCATAGAGGTGACTCCAGCCGCTCCTTTGAAAGATTTAGAAGAGGTCTTGATCATCCTTAGAAGGCCCTTGCCATGAGATTTTTATTTTTGAATCTCATCCTATTTTCTCTTTTTGTCTTACAGGAGTTTTTGGCTGGTCTTGGCCCGCTACCTATAGACTTAATAAGTCCCTTTGTCCTGTGGGTGGCCCTTTTGAGAATTGCTAGATGGCAGATCTTGAGCCTTTCCCTAGTGTGGGGGATGGTAATTGATACCTTTTCAAGTATAGTCCCTGGCCCCACTGTCCTGGCTTACGCCACAGGGATCTTGTTGGTTAGACGACTGAAAGGGCATTTAGACATAGGTCTTTTTTTGTCTTATGCCGTTATTTTCTCTTCGGGTATTTTTGCCGTTGAAATTTTGCGTCTCTTGGTCATTCCTCTTATTCTTGATCTCCAGCCTCCCCGAGATATCTTAATTTACATAGCGCTAACCATAGGTTTTTCGCTTGCATGGGGCTTTGTCCTTTGGACCTTAACCTCTGGTGAAAGGGTGAGGAAGTTTTTTGTTTTTCGATAGATTTGGCCATCAAGAAGAACTTGATACCTTTCAACGTCGGGTCCGTCTCTTCTACTTTTTGGCCATGATGGTCTTTTTGATCTTTTTGCTCCGCCTATTCTTTTTGCAGATTATTAAGGGACCTTACTATCGAGAACTGGCCAAAAAAAGGAGTCTAAAGAGTTTTCCCTTGCAGGCCCCGCGGGGAAATATCTTTGATCGGCGGGGTCTTTTGTTGGCTGGCAATGCCCCTTCCTTTACCTTGGCCGTTGACCCAGAGATCATGAGGGTCCACGGAGACGAAGTCCTGAAACGGCTGGCCAGGCTATTAGGGAAGGATTTTCCTAGTTTAAAGCAACGCTATCTCCTGGCCAAGCGCCTGACCAGGACCGGGTTGGTCGTTTTAGAACGCGATCTCTCTCGAGACACCGTGGCCAAGATAGAGGCCAGGCGTTTTTATCTTCCCGGGGTGGAGATTCAGGTCGAACCAG
>CAZKEG010000091.1:0-5934 GCA_964551715.1 uncultured Thermodesulfobacteriota bacterium | reverse complement strand
GTCCTCTCCCTACCAGTGACTATGATCAAGGTTTCATCCGCCCGATCGATACCGTGCGCCGAGTAGCCTATCTCTATCAACGTGGTGATCTCGAAGGGACAGAAATTTTTATTTTGGGAGACGATGACCTTTTTTCCGTGGCTGCAGGCCTTACCCGAATGCCCAAACGAATCGTGGTGGTGGAGATTGATCAGCGTCTCAATCAGTTCTTGAGGGAGTTTGCCCAAAAGGAAGGACTTTCTAATCTTGAGGTCTACGACTATAACGTGATCGAAGAGTTACCGGCTCAATTTAAACGAGCCTTTGATGTCTTTGTTACCGATCCCGTAGAGACCAAAAAGGGGCTTAAGCTCTTTGTTGGGCGGTGTTTGGAGTCTTTAAAAGGGCCTGGGGCTAGCGGTTATATGGGGTTTACTCACCGGGAGGCCTCTCTCCAGAAATGGTTTGATTTTCAGCGTTTTATCCTGGATGCTGGCCTGGTGATCACCGATATTTTGCGAGATTTCACCATCTATCCAGAGAAAGAAAACCGCTGGGATGATTTCTATCGTACCTACGAAATCATGCAGAAGATGGAACTACCTATCCCAGAGGTAGACTGGTACAAATCCTGTTTTGTGCGCTTCGAGGTAATCGAAGGTCCACGACTCCCAGAGTTTGAAAAGCCTGCTAATCTGCGTGAGCTTTATTTTGATGAGGAGTCCTGGGCAACCCCTCTACCTTCTTTCATGGAAGGAAAATAAGAGAAGGGCCCGTTTAGCAGGCCTTTCTATAAATATTTGAACAATTTACAACCGCACTTTGACAGAACGGGCATGGGCGGTGAGGCCTTCAAGCTCTGCCAAACGAATTACCGCCCAGGCTTCCTCCCTCAAGGCCTCGGGAGAATAGGAAATAACACTGGTCTTCTTTAAAAAGACCTCTACCGAAAGGGCAGAGGCATAGCGGGCACAGCCCATAGTGGGTAATACGTGATTAGGGCCAGCGATATAGTCTCCTACTGCCTCCGGGGTATAATGCCCTAAGAAGACGGCACCGGCATGTTTTACTTTAGTGACCCATTTCCAAGGCTCCGCCAGGGCAAGTTCCAGATGCTCCGGAGCGATCCGATTAGCCACCTCAAGGGCTTTATTTAGGTCGGTGACCACTAGAATACCTCCTTGGTTCTCTAGGGCCCTTTGGGCTATTTTTTGCCGGGGGAGTTTGGAGAGTTGTTTGCTAATCTCCTTGGCCGTCTTTTTGGCCAATTTTTCCGAGGGAGTGACCAAGATGGCGGTGGCCAAAGGGTCATGTTCGGCTTGGGAGAGGAGATCCGCCGCCAGCCAATCTGGCCTGGCCGTTTCGTCGGCCACGATGAGTATTTCACTAGGGCCGGCCACGATGTCTATACCTACTTCCCCGGAGAGAAGCCTCTTGGCCAAAGTGACGTATATGTTCCCCGGGCCGCAAATAACATCTACTTTAGGAATGCTTTCGGTACCGTAAGCCATAGCGGCAATGGCCCAGGCACTACCCAGACGATAGATTTCATCTACGCCGGCCTCAGCGGCGGCCACTAAGAGGGCCGGGTGGAGTTTACCCTCCTTGTTAGGGGGACTAGTCATAATTACTCGTTCGACCCCGGCTACTTTGGCTGGCACCGCGGTCATGATTACCGTGGAGACCAGAGGAGTTTCTCCCCCTGTCCCCCCGGGGATATAAAGGCCGGCTCGGTCTACGGGGCGGACTAGTTGGCCGATGATGGCCCCGTTTGCCTTGGTCTGGATAAAAGAACGTTCGCGCTGTTCTTCATGAAAACCGCGGATGTTTTTGATGGAAAGCCTTATGCTTTCAAGTACTTCCCGATCTATTTGATCATAGGCTGCTTCTATCTCTTCTGAGGAGACCTTAAGCTGATCCAGGGCAAAATCCGGACAATCAAAGCGTTGAGTATAGGCTATAAGGGCTTCATCACCCCTTTCTTTCACCTCAGAGATGATTTTCACGACGTTTTCTTCGTAATCTTTGGGTAAAGCCTGGAAACGGTGACATAGATTGTCTAAAAAGTTTTGACCTTCTTTGGATGTAAGATGATAGATTTTCATTTGGTCCCTCCGTCTCAAAACTGCGGTTAATTTCTATTTGACAAATATTGTTGACAAGCCCCAAATTTCTCCGTATTTAAAATATTTAAGGATTGGGCCATGAAAGCCCTTGGGATTTCCCAAGGGCTTTTTTTGTTGCAGGTTTTAAAAACAAGGTGGGGGATGGTGTCTGGTCTTACACCAGCGGGCCGATCCTTCAAAGAGCCCGCCCCTCCCGCACAAGGAGGCCCGCTGGTGCTTCTTTTAACCTTTAGGTCGGTGTTTCTTCCACCACTTTTTAAAAAGGGTCTTTTTAAGGGTGGATAGATAGTCCACATATAGAACGCCGTTTAGATGATCTATCTCGTGTTGAACTGCTCTGGCCCCTAAGCCTTCGAACTCCCGTTCGAATTCCTTTCCCTCCCGATCAAAGGCCCGCACTAAAACCTTGGCCTTCCTCTTGACCTTGGCCGAATACCCAGGGATGCTGAGACACCCCTCCTCTTCGTAGAGCTCTCCTTCGGCCTCGACGATCTCCGGATTGATGAAGACCAAAAGTTCTGGTTTGTTTTCCCGTTGGCCCAGGTCAAGGACGAAAAGGCGTTGGGTCTCGCCTATTTGATTGGCAGCCAACCCCAACCCCTTGGCTCCGTACATGCTTTCTGCCATGTCCTCGATCAGCTTTTGGAGCTCACCATCAATTTCTCGCACCGGGCGGGCCTTTTCCCTGAGGACCGGATCACCTAAGATACGAATCTTTCTCTTACTCATGGCTCTTTACGGTTTTTAAATTTTAGGGATTACTTTCCTTAGAAGAGGACTTTACGGTGCAAACAAACATTTTCAACTTAACACGTTAGAAAGATTTTAAAAGTTTATAGCGACTGAATTTTATCAACAGGTCTCTTAAAACGAATAAAGAGATCACCTAAGCCCTTCACCAACCCGTGGGGTAAGAGGATCATAATGCTGACCAAAATGGCCCCAAATATTAATACGTCATAATCTTCAAAGATAGTTAACACCTCGGGCAAGATGGAAAGGACCACCGCCCCGACCAAGGCCCCCCAAAGGCTAGCCACCCCACCAATGACCACCATAGTCACCAATTTAATCGAATGGAGAAAGGTAAAGCTGGTAGGGCTGATAAACATGGCGAAATGGGCGTAAAGGCTCCCGGCAAGCCCAGCCATGGAGGCCGAGATGAGGAAGACGACCAGTTTTAGGCGGCTTATATCGTAACCAAGCGAAAGGGTGGCTGGTTCGCTATCATGAATGGCCAAAAGCGCCCGGCCAAAAGGAGAATGGGCCAGGTGAAGGCAGATCAGGAGGGCTATTAACAGAATTCCCCAGATTAGAAAAAAATATTCCCGACTCTGCATCAAGACATGGCCGAAGATTTCAAATGGTGGAATACCTACCAAGCCCGAAGGCCCGCCGGTAAGGGTGATCGTCTCCTTAAAAATGACATGGATAATGACTCCAAAACCCAAAGTGGCCATGGCCAAGTAGTGCCCTTTGAGGCGTAAGGCCGGAAGCCCAATCAATAAGGCCGAAAAGAGGGTTACGCCTTGAGCGGCTAAGAGGGCCGGGAAAGGGCTCCAACCGTACTTGGCAGTCAGGATACCGGAGGTGTAGGCTCCAAGCCCGTAGAAGGCCGCGTGCCCCAAGGAGACCTGCCCGGCATAACCCATGAGCAAGGCCAAACCCAGGACAATGAGACCATGCAAGCCGACGATGTTTAAGACGTTGAAGTGGTAATCGTTGGTGTTAAAGAGGCCAAAGAGGATAAAGGCTATACTCAACAGGATCAGGCCAAAGTAGTGGCGTTTCATATCTTTTTGGCCTCCTTGAGTCCAAAAAGCCCTTCGGGTCTGATGAAGAGCATAAGGAGGAGGATGATAAAGGCTGCAGCGTCTTTATAAGCCGAAGAGAGGAAACCAGCGGCCAAGGATTCCAAAATGCCCAAAAGAAACCCCCCGGCCACTGAACCTATACTGGAGCCGAGCCCTCCCAAGACCGCGGCGCTAAAACCTTTGAGTCCAAGCATGGTTCCCATATCATAGGTGGCAAAGGTTATAGGTGAAATGATGGCCCCGGCAATGGCCGAAAGGCCGGCACTCAATCCAAAGGCAAAGAGGACCAGGGGTTCCACTTTGATGCCGATGAGGCGGGCGGCTAATCGATTGGCCGCACAGGCCCGCATGGCCTTACCGCGAATGGTTTTGCGAAAGAATATCTCCAAGAGGAAGACGGAAACAAGGGCCACGATGATGACCAAAAGGCTCTGAGGAACAAGGGTAGCCCCGAAGATCCGAATGGGGTTTTCGCTGATGAAGGCCGGCACAGGGAGAGAATCCTTACCCCAGGCAAACATGGCTATTCCTTTAAGCAAAATAGAAACACCGATGGTGATGATGATCAGCGTGATGGGAGTTGAATGCCTGGCTGGATAGATGGTTAGCCTTTCCACCAGGATACCGATCCCGGCGGTCAAAAAAACGGCCAAGGTAAAGGCGATCGGAAGGGGCCAGCCTAACTTGCCCATAAAGGTGGCCATAAACATGGCCCCGAACATGACAAATTCACCTTGGGCAAAGTTGATCACTTCTGTGGCGTTATAGATGATGGTGAAACCAAGGGCGATGAGGGCATAAATAGCCCCGCTGGTAAGGCCTGAGATCAGAAATTGTAAGAGTTCACTCATACATAAATGGCCTTTAAGGCTCGTTTATCTTCTTCCACCAAAGAGTTTGTTTTAAGGAACAAGAATAATTTTGATAAATAACCGCCTGATCAAGCGGGGCTGACTTTAAAACAGGCTGGGAAATAAGCAAGGGGGACCAAGCCCCCTTGCCTTTTATTCTTCTAGAAGATACCAGTCTCCGTTCTTGATCTGGACCAGGACAAAGGCTTCTTTTTCCGCCAATCCATTATGATCTTTTGGAGACATATTGAAGATTCCGTGAATGCCTACGACACCCTTCATGTGTTCAAGGGCCTCGCGTATCTTGGCCCGATCAGCTCCGACTTTTTCTAAGGCCTTTTTGAGTAAGGCAAAGGCATCGTAAGCATGGCCTCCGAAGGTTGAAGGTTCTTCACCGTAGCGGGCCTTATATTTGGCGATGTATTTGAGAAGAATGGGCTTTTGAGGGTCGGTGTCTGGAAGCTGATCGGCGACCAAGATCTTTCCGGCAGGGAGGATGATTCCTTCGGCAGCTTTACCAGCCAAGGCAATAAATCGCTTAGAGGCCACGCCATGGCTCATGAAAAGCTGCTGTTTCATCCCGAGTTGTTGCATATTTTTGGCCACGATAGCCGGACCGGGGTTGGTACCCCAACAGATCACCGCTTGGGGATTTTTGGCCCGAATGCGGGTAAGCTGCGGGGTCATGTCTACGTCCTTGGGACCGTAGAGTTCATCGGCTACTATGGTGATTCCGAAAGACTTGGCCAATCTCTTGAGTTCTTCACGTCCACTCTGGCCAAAGCCGTTGGAAACGGTAATAATGGCTACCTTCTTAAGACCGTGTTTTTGACAATAGGCGTAGATCTTTTTGACCGCCAAGCGATCGCTTTGGGCGGTCTTAAAGACCCAAGGTCTTACCGGTTCGACGATCTTGATGCCCGCAGCACAAGAAATAAGCGGTACTCGATAACGTCCAACAAAAGGGATCACCGCTAGCGTAGTCCCAGTTCGGCTAGGGCCGATAATGGCCAAGACCTTATCTTGGATAATGAGCTTGGTGGCCTTTTTGACCGTATTCGTTTCGTCACCTTCGGTATCATAGATCACCGCCTCAATTGGGTGGCCATTGATCCCTCCGGCCTTATTAACCTCTTCGATCACCATGACCAAGGTGTTTCTTTC
>CAZKEG010000090.1:5527-5944 GCA_964551715.1 uncultured Thermodesulfobacteriota bacterium | reverse complement strand
GAGGTTTATTAAAAATTACTTCTAAAATTCCAGCAATAAATCCACAAGTGAAATAACAAACAGGTGAATATTTACGACCATATTTAGCTAACCAAGCGGTGACATAATATGAAGAACGAGCCTTTGCTATACCACCATTTTCGGTTAAATTACTCAAATCTAAAATACCATACCCAAAAGCATAATACATTTCTGAAGCTACTTGTAACTTATCTTCAATAGTTTTAATTTCGGGATGTCTTTTTAAATAATCCGAGAAGAAATAATGATAGACTTCTTCTGTTGTCTTGACGAACAAATTTAAGCCATCTATTTCTTTGAGTTCTTCAAGTCCTTTCAGAAGGCCACAAGTGAAATGATGACAATGGAGAGAAATAAGAGAGCCTTCAAATTCAATTAGATTCTTTTCTGGATAAA
>CAZKEG010000090.1:2194-5517 GCA_964551715.1 uncultured Thermodesulfobacteriota bacterium | reverse complement strand
AAACAAACTTTGATAATTTCATACAATTACTTTTAAAATTTTCTTAAAAACAACTTTAAAGATAATACAGAAGTAGCCCTTTGTTTGTAAATCTGAGAAATCATTGTTTCTTAGGGGTGGCTAACCAGAAGACCCAAACACTTTGATCACTAGAGAAAACTCCGCCCCTTAAGTCCATCTTGTAATCCAATCTCAATCTATTTTATTTAACATAAAAAAGAAACTGATGTCAAGAAAAATTATAATCGGCGAAATACTATAAAATTAGATCCTTTTTGCGATATAAATAGAATATTTTGTTTAACTTAATGATATTCTTTCAAACTTTTTATCGAAACCGGTTTATTAATCCTGACCGAGTTCAATAAGGATGCTTTGCACGTAGCGTGGATTAGGAGGCAAGGTTTTATCGGCAAAAGCGAATTCTTCCTCGGCTCTAAAGAGACAAAAATTAATGAAGCTTTCAAGCAAGTCTTTCTCTGGAGGCTGGTCGATTTCAAGGCTGAGAACGGAAAAATTCCTAAGGAGCTCTTCTTTGATCTCCGCCGGTACCGAGCCGCGTTTCATTCCATGCTCTCGATGAATCAAGCGACCAATCACCTCAGGCCAATCTCTTTCGGGAATGGCCTCAAATTTAAATTCTCCTTTGATAAGCCATCGGGCAAGACCGGTTAAGATGAGCACAGACCACTTTATATCCGCTGGTTCTAGTAGATTGGTCTTTTTCAAGACAATCTCAGCCACCCATTGAGGCGGAATACCAAAGGCCTTTTGAATAAGGGGGGCCCAGTAGCGGATTTCGGTAAGTACCCGACGGACTCGTTCTATCTCGGCTAGGGTACGGAAGGGACGATATTCTTCGGCAGTGCCTATTTTGCTAGGGATAAAAAGCAAGATTCGATTGGCCTCGTTGGCCATAACCCCTTTAAAATAGGAGGCATAGGGTTCATCCAGGTGTTTAAAGATCCGGGGATCAAGGCCTTCTCTAGTGATGATCTCCCGGGCATACTTACGCAGGCCCACAATGAGATTCTGAGCCACCCGGAAGATATCTTCTAAAAAATAATTTTCTAATATTTCTACCGCCTTTTCTGGATTGCGCCCAGAAAGGTATTCGAGACCCAGATTGAGGTAGCCAGCCACCTTATCAAGCACCCGTTTGGCCTCTTCTACGTCATCGATGGTCCCCACATCAACCATGAGGACCTTGTTGACGATCCAAGCCAGCTCACGTTTTAGCCGATCTACCTGGCGGTAATCGGTAATCTGAGACAAGGCCTGGTTCAAGAAGTCTATCCCTTCCGTTTGGACGGCTGGGAGAAAAGCCGGAGGTGGAGCCTCTTCGATCTCTTCTGGAGGAGGGAGGTAAGATGGCTCGATACGTCGGATGCGATCCGGTGGCAAAGGGGCATAGATATCCAAGGCCTCAAAGTAATCCGGTACCCCCCAATCGGCTAAGCGGGCTCGGCGCCAGCGATAGGCCATCTCTTCTGTCTCCGCCGGTAATTCCCAGATAACAGATTCCATCAGGTCACGATACTGAGCAGGATCAATCTCCATCAGGATCTCGATTAGACGGCGGGTCAAGGGCTCAAATTTATCCAGACGAAAGGAGATGAAATACGTATCATCCAAGGTATAAGGCGGAAGCCAATCTCTGGCCTCGGTCAGATCGACGCCATCTGGGCGTTTATAGACTTCGATCAGGCGTTTCATGATCGTTACCAAGAAATCAAAATCCACCGTACGTAACCACTCAGCCACCTTGTCCTCGGTAGCTTCAAAGAGCAAGGTAAGCCAAGCCAGGACCCGGTCCAAGGCCAATCGGTCCTTTTTCCAGCAATCGAGGTCAAAGAGAAATTGGATCTGAGTTGGAGTGGCCATATAAAGGAGGGTAACCGCCTCCTCCGGGCTTACGGCCTTAAGGGTCCAGAAGAGTTCCTGCGGGGGGAGGCTCTTTACCAGGCGTTCGGCCTGAGGCGAAAGCACAATGAGGCGTTCCCTAAGCTCCCATGGAGTTTGGAGGACTAATTCTATCTGCTCTTTGAGGGAGAGGGAACGCATGATCTTTTCGGCCTCTTCCGGCTTGGCCGAAAGGATTTCTTGATAATCAGGTAGACGTTTTTCAAACCACGGAGGGCGCCGGGTTCGAACAAGGTTTTTATTATTTTCTAGACCTTGATGGTCAAAACTCGATGTTTTCTTTTCATTCATCTTCGATGACCCCTTGGTAATGTCTAATTTGGGGCCGTTTTTGAGAAAAATCAATAGCTATAACGTCAAAACGGATGGACTTTGTGCCTTCCTGATGGTTGGCCAGATACTGTTTGGCCAGGGAGAGGAGCTTATGTTTTTTGTAAGGGGTTATGGCCTCCTCCGGGTATCCACGTTTCAGGCTGGCCCGGGCCTTTACTTCTACGAAGATCAGGGTATTCCAACGCTGGGCAATAAGGTCTATCTCCCCTAACCGGGTACGCCAATTACGATGAAGGATTTGATAGCCTTTGAGGCGTAAGTAAAGGGCTGCCAGCTTTTCCGCCTGTTGCCCAAGTTCTTTGGCGTTCTTTGGCTTCGGCCACCGGCTTAAAAGAGAGGCGATGTAACGGGCAGGGGCCATATTCTCTTAAGGCCTCCAAGTGGCGACGGGTGGCATACCCTTTGTGTTGGAAAAATCCATATTCCGGAAATTCTCGATCCGCTTCTTCCATAAATCGGTCTCTAGTCACCTTGGCCAAAATAGAGGCCGCGGCCACCGAGAGGCAAAGGGCATCGCCATCGATGATGGCCTTTTGAAGCCCACGCCAGGGTGTGGTGAATTGTCCGTCGATCAGGGCCAATTGCGGTGGAGGTTCAAGGGATTCTAAGGCCCTGGTCATGGCCATCAAGGTGGCCCGGAGGATTCCATATTCGTCTATTTCTTCCATACTGGCGCTGGCCACGGCATAAGAGATGGCCTCGTTAGTGATTATTTCATAAAGTTCGATCCGCTTTTCTGGAGTAAGGACCTTTGAATCGTCAAGGTCGGGATGATCGAACTCTTCAGGCAAAATGACTGCCGCGGCCACCACCGGGCCGGCCAAGGCCCCGCGGCCTGCTTCATCTACACCGGCAATCAATCGAAAGCCACTTTGACGATAGCGTTTTTCCCTTATCCAGCGCTCCTTAATCTTCCAAAACAAGGCTAACGTCTCTCCTTAATGCGAGCTGCTTTACCGCTACGGCTTCTAAGATAATAGAGTCTCGCCCGACGGACCTTTCCTCGCCTAACCACCTCAATCTTTTCTAACCGTGGAGAATGTAAAGGAAAAGTCCTTTCAACGCCG
>CAZKEG010000090.1:0-2184 GCA_964551715.1 uncultured Thermodesulfobacteriota bacterium | reverse complement strand
GATTCCGTAGGAGACTTTGCGGACAGTGAAGGTCGCTCCGGTACCGGAGCCCCGCTTCCGGATAACCACCCCCTGAAAGACTTGAACCCTCTCCTTTTCTTCTCCTTCGACAATCCGGAAATAGACCTTTACGATGTCACCAGGCCAAAAGTCCGGGAGGTCTTTCCTTATATATTCCTTTTCAATTTCGTGAATTACCGGAAACATGATTTTATCCTCCTTATATCCTTTGCCACCAAGGCTCCCCCAACAACCTATCTACAATAATAGCCGCCGCTGAGCGGACCGAAAGGTGATTATACTCATCCACCCGCCCCTTGATGGGTTCGAGTATATAATCGCATTCTTTTAATAATTTGGGGGCCAGGCCCCAGGCTGTACCAAACAATAAAAGTACAGGCCGACCGGAATTTACCAATTCTCGCCCCTCTTGAAAAGAGAGATTGGCCATCCCTGACCGTGCTTCGGTAGCTATGAGAAGGGGCCTTTCTCCCTTACCAGCCTCTTCTATAGCCACCGAGAGCGAAGGCACTACTCTAAGCAGCTTTAGCGCCTCCCGCCGATCGGGGTTATATACCCTACCATAGCCATTCTGCCAATACTCAAGTAACTCTCCTATTAATTTTCGTTGATCACGTAAGGGCTGGATGACGAAATAACGTTTTATGCCATAAGTACGACAGATGCGAGCAATATCATGCAGATCTAAATTGGTAATAGAAGAAGCGATAACGCGGCCTTCTTTGTTTATTACTGGATAATGCACCAAGGCCAGGTAAAGATTAGGTTTCATCTCCTTGCCAACCCAATTTTTGTAAAAATTTTCGGTCTTCTTCGGTAAGCTTGGCCTTTTTTAAGAGATCTGGCCGGCGTTTTAAGGTGATTTCTAGAGATTTTTGCCGGCGCCACTTGGCGATTTGGGCGTGATCTCCGGAAAGGAGGATCTCTGGCACCTTCCAGCCGCGAAAATCTCGTGGCCTAGTGTACTGTGGATACTTGAGGAGTCCATCGCTAAAGGATTCTCTCTCGACCGAATCTCGGCACCCTACCACTCCGGGCACAAGCCGTGAGACAGCCTCGATGATCACCAGGGCCGCCACTTCTCCACCGAAGACCACGTAATCACCGATAGAGATCTCATCATCTATGCAGTGTTCGCGAATACGTTCGTCGATGCCTTCATAGCGACCACAGATCAAGACCAAACGGCCTTTTTTATAGAGTTCCTTGACGATCTCTTGGGTAAGGACTCGCCCCTGAGGAGAGAGATAGACTATCCAAGGGGTAGGGCCTTCTTGGCGTAGGGCCTCAATAGCCCGGTATAGCGGTTCTGGCTTAAAAACCATCCCTTCCCCGCCGCCAAAGGGACGGTCATCCACCATCTTGTGTTTGTCAAAGGCAAAGTCACGGAGATTGACCAGTCGTATCTCGATAAGGCCCTTTTCTCTGGCCTTCTTAAGCACCGCCGTTTCCAACGGTGAATCAAAATACTCCGGAAAGATGGTAATTACGTCAAATCGCATGCCAGGGCATTTTAATCGAGGAAATGGGAGAGAAAAATAGCCCTGGCCTTTGGAAATTAGAATTAATCGACTTTAAATTTTTGGGCCTCTTGGTGTAGATCCTCGGTAAGTTGGTGCAACTGGGCGCTGCATTGGCGGATATCTTCGGCCCTCTTTAGGAGTTGCGTGCTCATGGCCATTAGATTTTGACTGGTGTCTTTAAATATTTCTGCCTCTCCCCTGGCTTCTGTTGCTTGAGAACTCACTTCATGGGTGACAGCGGCCTGTTCCTCTACAGCGGTAGCAATCCCGCGGGCATATTCGGCCAATTGTTCGATGATGGCCTACGTTGCCCATGGCTTTTGAAGCCTCTTCGGAATTTTGTTGAATATCGCTGACGATTTGTTCTATCTCTCCGGCGTTTCGCCCGGTCTGTTGGGCCAGTTACTTGACCTCGTTAGCCACCACGGCAAAGCCCTCGCCCGCCTCACCGGCCCGGGCGGCCTCGATGGTGGCATTTAAAGAGACCTTTGCAAAATGTTGCTTTTGGATTCTCTTTTTTTGTCTTTTAGCTCAAATTTGAGTTTTAATTCTAATCTGTTTTGGAAATTTCCTTAGTTTTCTCTCTCATTTATATGACTATTAGCTACTTCTATAAGAATTTTTTCGTTTCTTAAACTTC
>CAZKEG010000089.1:0-5959 GCA_964551715.1 uncultured Thermodesulfobacteriota bacterium | reverse complement strand
TCTAGAGCCAGAAGTATTTTTTCACGGCACCACCGTAGGTACCAACGCCTTTCTGACCCGCAAGGGAGCCAAAGTACTCCTGGTCACCACGGCTGGTTTTGAAGACGTGATCTTCATTGGCCGCCAAAACCGCCCACGATTATTTGATTTTATGGTCACCAAACCAAAGCCAGCCCTTTCCCGAAGACAGGTAGTCGGGGTGCCGGAGCGAATCTCAGCCACCGGCGAGGTACTTGACCCCTTGAATCGCGAAGAACTGGAAGTCCTCAAACAATCCATAATGGAAAAAAAGTACGAATCGATAGCCGTTTGTCTCTTACACTCTTACGCCAATTCCTTACACGAAAGGAAAATCAAAGAATTTTTAAGCGACCTTGGCCTACCCATCTCGCTTTCTTCGGAAATATTGCCTGAATTTCGTGAATTTGAAAGGACCTCGACCACCTTTTTAAATGCCTATTTGGCCCCGGTGTTAGCTAAATACGTGAAGCGGCTTAGAAAGACCTTGCCTCGAACCAAGCTCTTTCTGATGCAATCAAGCGGAGGGCTTATGCCGGCTGAGGCCATTTATCGTCGAGCGGTAGCCACCCTCCTTTCTGGACCGGCAGCTGGAGTAAATGGGGCCTGGACTTTGGCCAGGCTCTTGGGGCTTTCACAGATCATTACCTTTGATATGGGCGGTACCTCTACGGATGTTTCTCTATGTAACGGAGGCTTTACTTATACCCAAGATTATGAGATCGAGGGGTATCCGATACGACTCAAAATGATTGACATTCACACCATTGGGGCTGGAGGTGGGTCTATAGCCGCCTTTGATAAAGGTGGGGCCCTCAAGGTCGGTCCGGCAAGCGCCGGGGCAGATCCAGGCCCAGCTTGCTACGGCCTTGGAGGGCGCTGGCCGACGGTGACCGATGCCAATCTAGTCTTGGGGCGCCTTTTGCCTCATCGCTTCCTGGCCGGAAGGATTACTCTACACCAGGAAAGGGCCTTTAAAGTCTTGGCAGAATATGCTTCTAAACGCGGTTTCACCATAGAAGAACTAGCCCTGGGGATTATCGAGATCGTAAACATCAATATGGAGCAAGCCATCAAAAAAGTCTCGGTAGAGCGAGGGCTTGATCCCCAAGACTTTACGCTTTTTTGTTTTGGTGGGGCGGGAGGGCTTCATGCCACGGCCTTGGCTTCTCGCTTACGCATAAGACAGATCATTGTCCCCCGTTTTTCTGGAGTGCTCTCTGCCTTGGGACTTCTGCTTGCTCAACCGGCCTTTGACTTTTCACGTTCGGTCTTCTTTGAGGGGAATCAGGTCTCGTTTGAATATCTTTCTCCCCTTATCGAAGAGCTGGCTGAGCAAGGCCTCCAAGAGGTGGCCAAATACGGCTATCGTCGTGAAGAACTGCGGGCTGAGGCTGAGGTTGATCTGCGATATAAAGGTCAATCACACGAATTGACTGTGCCCTTTAGTTTTGATTTTCGAGAAAAATTCCATGAGGCCCATCATCGACTTTACGGCTATAGTCTTCCAGTCAACCCTTTAGAAGTAGTAGGTATCAGGATAAGACTTTCCGGCAATCCATCTTCGTTTGAATTACCAAAAAAGACAGATGGGCGGCTTAGACCAGTAGAAAAATCGCAGGTTATCCTGGCCGAAAAAGACAAGGTCTTGACTCCGGTCTACCTCTGGGAAGACCTACCCCCGGAGGCCGAATTTTCTGGGCCAGCCCTGGTGGTGGGGCCGTATTCTACCGTTTGGGTAGAGCCTGATTGGCAAGCGGCTACTGATCGGTATCTCAATATTTGGCTCAGACACGGCTAAGCTTTTCTTGACGCCTTACTCAGCCGCTGGTAGCCTCAAAATAATCAAGGAGGGAGAAGGCAAAATGAAAAGGCTCCTCTTTGTTTTGGTCTTTGGGTTGATCTTACCGTTAGGGGTTCAGGCCAAAGAGATTAAGGTGGCCATCTTTCCTTTTAAGATTCATGCCGCCCAGGATCTTTCCTATGTGCGTGAAGGCATTCAAGATATGTTGAGTACCCGTCTGTTTGTCCCCAACAAGGTCCTGGTCATCGACGAGACCAAGGTCAAAAAGGCCCTTGCCAATCTCAAGGAACCCCTGACCGAAGAAAAGGCCCGAGAGATAGGCAAAAACCTAGGCGTAGACTACATCCTCTCTGGCAGCATCACCACCTTCGGGAAGAAGGTAAGTATTGATGCCAAACTGGTCCCGGTAGATGAACTCAAGTCTCCCGTGGCCATTTATACCCAGACCGATACCTTAGATGATATGATCCCCAAACTGGCGGAGTTCGCCCGCCGGGCTGTGGCTTATCTCGAAGGACGACCGATGGTCGCCGCCCTTACTACCCAGGGACAGACCACCCAAAGACAGACAAAGCAAGAGGTCACTCCCAAAACACCGATCCAAGCAACTAACCAACAGACCTATTCAGCAACAGCCTCTCCTCAGGTCTATCCGAGGCAGCCTTTGCCGGAAAAACTAAGCCCTCCCCCTTCTCAACAGGCCCGATTGGAAAAGAGGAGAAAGTATAAATATTCTGAGATAGATCCTTGGCCTGATTACCCGCCAGAAGAAGAGGATTATGCCGTCCCCGAAATCCAGGAACAAGCTAAGCCCAAAAAGGAACACAAAGGGCATTTTTGGAACAGGGTATGGCCTTTACGGTGGATCTTCGGCAGAAAAGAGAAGGAAGTGGTGCTGAAAAAAGAAGAAATTACCCCCCCGCCACCTCCACCACCACCAGCCCAAAGTACCGGAGGCACCACTCAGGGTTCGGCCCAAGTGGAATCCCCTTCGCCGACAAAGTCTCCTCCAGCCTCTCCATCAGCTCCTCCGAGCGGCGGACAGACGTGGCAGTGGTACTGAAGAATCTTTGCGCATAGACAGAAATCTTTTTAGGGTCTAGCCTAGCCAGGCATCCTTCCTGACATTGTTGTGGATCAAGGCCTTTTTCTCGGCAGGAACACGACGAATGAATAATCAACACCCGCGTGCCATAAGGTGACCAATGATCCCACGCCGTAGGGCCAAAAAGGGTCAAGGTTGGTCGGCCTAAGGCAGCGGCTAAATGGGTAAGCCCAGAATCATGCCCCATAAACCCCATGGCCTCTGAGAAGGCCTTTAGCGCCTGCTCTAGGTCAACACAAAATATAAGTTCATAATCACTGAGGGCCTGAAGGAGATCTTCTTCCGCCGGGCCCAAAATAAAACGTACTTTAAACCCGTAATTCTTTAAGTATTCAAAAAGAGCAAGCCAAAAGGGAAGCGGAGCACATTTCCATCGTCCACCGCTTCCGGGATGAAGCAGAAGATATTTACCTTCGCCTTCTTTCCTTAGAATTTTTCCCTTTCTAAGGGCCTCCTTAAATAAAGTTCCTTGGTTTCTCGGTTTAAGGACTTCGATCAAGGTGAAAAATTGTTCTAGGGCAAGATGACCTTCTCTTCGGGGTCTGGTGGGTAGGCAGATCAATCTTTCCAAAAATCTTTCCTTGAAAAGCTTGATCAAGCTAGGGCTTGAGGCGAAGAGAAACACCAAACCAAAGTTATTGGAAACTAAAAGATCAGGGTGAGTAGGATAAGCTTCGTCTACTAAAGCGGCCTCTAGGAATAATTTTCGGGCCTCATTTCGGGCACACAGGATCAATTTTTGAAAGAAAATGGTTCTAATGGCAGCGATGGCCAACCGAGAAAGGAGGAGATCCCCTAAGGCCCCTTCATGCCAAAGGAGAATCGGTTGATCACTATTCGGCTGGGTGACCAACACTGGCCAGATAGATAACGGTCTCTTCCTCTCCGTCCAGACCGAAAAGCCGGTTTACCTCGTCATCAAAGAAGGCCCCAATGGGACAGGCCCCAAGTCCCAAAGCCGTAGCAGCCAAAAGGACATTTTGACAGATATGAGCCACGTCCATAAAGACATAACGTATCCCCCGGCTCCCATATTTACTCATGGTACGGCGGGGGATGGCCGACCAAACCAGGACCACTGGGGCTTTGGCACACATCGTCTGCCCAAGGGCAGCTTCAGCCAGATCTCTACCAAAATAACCCTTGGCCAAGGTCTCCAGAGAAAAACTTTGGACTTCGAAGTGATAAAGACCAGGAGAAAGGTCTGAAACGTTATTTATACAGAGATAGGTTTCGATGGGATAAAGGGCCCCGGCGGAAGGAGCAGTGCGCAAGAGATATTGACCCACAGTAGCGGTTACCCCTTGAGCGGCAAAGAGAAGAAGGGAAAGGTCCTCTAAAGAAAGCGGTATCTTCCGGTATTTACGAATAGATCGACGCTTGATCAGGGCCTCCCAGAGGGTTTCTCCTCCGAAAGAAGGTTTCGGAAGGGGGAAACGATGGACCTCGGCGTATTTCTTTAACCAAGGAGCCGGAGAAATGATCTCTCTTTCGCGGACAAGGAGTTCGGCCCGATCGTGTTTGGTTTGTTGTAAAAATTTAAACCCTAAGGACTGCTTATATTGAGGCATGGCCGCTCCTGTTAGATTTTTTACTAGGACCTTTTCTCTTTTTGATCTTGGGTATCTCCAAGATTGACTCTTCTTTTTCTAACGTAAGGATCAATTTAGTAACCGCCAAGGCCTCTTTGAAATAACCCTTTTTGGCCAGCCTCCGAGGTATCCTTTGACTGAAAAGCAGATGATATTTGACCGGCCATATAGCCGCCAAGAGTTGCACCGTGTTTTCAAAGAGTTCCTTTTTAAAGTCATACGGGCAAAAGATCTTGGCTACTTCTTCCCGAATGATCTCATAAGGACGACCAGCCCGTTCTGGAAGAGGAGATAGTCTGCTATCTCCGATCACAAAGGGATAGAAGAACACAGCCAAGGCCTGGGCCGGGGAGAAATTCCCACGACGAATCTCTCTGTCTAAAACGGCCAGAAGCTTTATCAAAAATTGTTTGGCCTTGACCCCGCTTCGATCCAGCACCTTTTGGTAAGCAGGAAAGATCTCGGCAAAGAGCCCGCTCTTTAACATCAGAGAGACCCAGGGAGAGGACCACCCACCCAGAATGTCCTTCAACCATTCGTCTCGAATACGCATAGGGGCACAAAAGGTAATCTTTTCGCGGTGGCGTAAGATTCCTTCCCAAGTGCGAGGCTCGATGGTAAACCCGATGCGGGCGGCGTGCCGGATGGCCCTCATCATCCTCACCGGATCTCTGGTAAATCGATGATCAGGATTGCCTATGACCCGAATAATACCGGCCTTCAGGTCCTCCATTCCGCTTACGTAGTCGATAATAGTGAAATCAGCAATGTTGTAAAACAAGGCATTGATGGTCAAGTCTCGACGGAAGGCATCTTCATAAGGGGTCCCGAAGACTTCTAGGCCATTTTCTTCTGCTGTTTCCGGCCCGCGGAAGGTAACCACCTCGATAAATTTGCCCCCTCTAAAATAGACATGAACCAATCTAAACCGACGCCCAATGATCTTACTCCACCGAAAGAGTCTCTTTATCTCTTCTGGTAAGGCATCGGTGCCTACGTCAAAGTCCTTTGGCGTTAGACCAAGAAGTAGATCTCGGACACTCCCCCCAACTAAATAGGCGAGATAGCCGGCCTCTTTTAGACGATAGAGGACCTTTAGGGCCTCTTGAGAAATATTTTTTCGCGAAACAGGATGTTGTGAGCGAGGAATAATCTTGGGCTGAGGTACAGCCGGAGCTGCAAAGAGTTCCCCCTGGGTATATTCCTCTTTGGAAAGGATCTTGGCCATAGCTCTTTTACCGTAACACCAACACCGAAAGCTTTCATCTAATGCTAAAAATAATCCTAAATTGCAGATAAGAAAAAGAAGGACACCAAGCCTGAAATACAAAGGAATTTAACAAACAGTTTTCTGTCCTTCACGGAACGTGAAGTAAGAAACCAGGCCCAATCAAAATCGGGCCCGGTTTCTTGCCTTAATAGGCTGTGATCCTGATGTTC
>CAZKEG010000088.1:4540-6020 GCA_964551715.1 uncultured Thermodesulfobacteriota bacterium | reverse complement strand
TCAGACGGCGCATGGTAAAGCTACTGTAGTTTTCATTGCCATTTTTGATGTCTTCATCCCGGGACAAATAAGTGTAACGCAGTTGGATCCCGGTACGAAAACGGAACCGATATTTGCGATTCTTTTCTGGTTCTTTGTATTCGATACGAAAGCCGTTTTTCCAATAAGCCCTACACCGCGAAGTCTCTGACTTAAGAGCCTTTTCTTGAGCCTGTTTTTTTTCTAACTCTTCGATGCGTTTGAGAAGCATCTGGACCTGGGCCTTTAAGGCCTTGATCTCCTCTTCGGTCGAGGTTGCTTTTGAGGGACTAACCACCAGAACCGGGAAAAAAAGAGACAAAAAAAACACCGCTACCCACCGTTTCATAGTCTCCCCCTTCGGCGGTTATTTAGAACATTCATAGCTATTTCTTATAGGTTTATCTGTCAAGCACAAATTAATGTCGAAACAAAGTTTAAGGCGTTATATAGTTAAAAATATAACGTTAGACAGGCCCTCCTTTGGATAAGCTCAACAAAATGGAAAGAGACAGGCTTAAGGAGATCTAGGTTGATCTCTTTGAGGCCCGATCAAGGGACAAGGCCTCAACCCCCTCCCCCACAAGACCTCTACTTTCCGCACCCGTCCACCGATAAGTTTCTCTTCCCAGCTTGCTAAGGGCTTAAGTTCCTCAAAACAGGCGGCCAGGGCCTTGGCCGAGGGCCATCCCCTTTTGACGATCACCGCATCTTGACCGAGGTGTCGTGATAAACCGTCCCAGAGGTCATACTGACTGGAGACTCGTCCGCCCCAGAAGGTATAGGTTTGCGGGTGGTCTGGAAGGTAGAAGGCAAGTTCTGAGGCAAAATCCCGTCGGTTGGTGATGATCAGGGCCCCTTTGGGACGAAGGGCCTCTACTTTAGAGGCCATTTCCTTCCAACCGTAAAATTTATAGAGAATGGCCGCCATTTTGGACGGGAATTTCTGAGGCATCACCGGCAACCGATAGGCCACAATGTTGACCACCATGCCCAAGAGCACCCCGAGCAAAAAGAGGCGCCGGATGAGGCGTTCCCTTCCTCCTGGCCACTTGGCCCGTAAGCATAAGGCCGTTACCAAGATAAAGGCGCTGGTGTAAAAGGGAGCCGGCCAGTTGGCGTTTACCTTTCTCAAGAAAGAGAGGGGAAGCACTAAGAGTAAAGGAACGGCTGAAAAGACAAAGAGACAGAGCAAAGGGCTTTGTTCTCTAAGCTTTGGTCTGGTAGCTACCAGAAAAAAGACAAGAAGCATCAAGGCAAAGATAATGGGTGTGATCACCCCAGCTTGTTCAGCCAAAAATCGAAGGGGCCCGGTCAAATGAAAGGCCTGCTCCTGAAAGTGGGTCGAAGTGTGTTTGAACATGATCCAATCGTGTTTGGCATTCCAGATCAGATTAGGCAAAATCATGACCAGGGCCACCAAAGCCATGAGATAAGGCCCGGGGGTTCGCAAGAGCCCTTG
>CAZKEG010000088.1:0-4530 GCA_964551715.1 uncultured Thermodesulfobacteriota bacterium | reverse complement strand
GCAAGCCATACAAAATAGAGGACCGGAAAGGCGATCATGGTCTGTTTGGTAAGGAGGCCTAGACCAACAGCCACCCCGGTAAACAAAAAGCCCTTAAGGCTCTGATTTTCCGCGGCCAACCAACCAAGACATAAGGCGATGGCCCAAAAGGCAAGAAGCGGCGGGTCGATGGTCATGACAAAGCTATAGACCGCTGAGATCAAGCTTACCGCCGCGGCCAAGACCGCCCAGATGGCCATTTGGGCGTCAAAGAGCCGCCTGGCTAGATAGTAAATAAAAACCAGATAAAGCCCTCCTAAGAGCACCGCCGGGATGCGAACGGCATATTCGCTGATACCTAGTTTGGCGGTGGAAAGGGCGATCAACCAGGCCACCAGAGGCGGTTTGCTATAATACCCCCAAGCCAAATGCCGAGACCAATCCCAATAATAGGTCTCATCCGGGGTGAGCTGGAGGCCTATCTGTTGCATAAAGGTAAGCCTTGCGGCCACTATAGTCAGGATGAACAAACCGCCGGTGGAGAAAAGCGAGTTGAAAAAATCCTTCATTGTTTTCTAAAAAAATAAAGGCTTCCCAAAAGACCAATGATAGTTCCCACCAAATAACCAGCCAAGACATCAAGGGGATAATGTGCTCCTATATAAATGCGCGAGTACCCTACCAAAAGGGTAAAACCCCAAAAGATTGGGGTAAGGCCTGGGGCCAGACGTGAAAAGATCGTAGCTGCACAGGCTACGTTGCTGGCATGACAGGAAGGAAAAGAAAGACACTTCTTTTGGTAAAGGGGCTTGTTTAGAAGGAGATATTTCTCTCCTTGACGGATATAGACCTCCGCCTGGGCGCAATAAGGACGCTTCCGACCGAAAGCCGGTTTGGCCACCCTCCCGCAGACAAAGTCGCTGATCAGGACCAACAGAAGGGTCATCACAGAAATAAGTAAGACCTTTGGGCCCTTTTGCCAGCAAAGCACCAAAGAAAAGAAGATAAAGAAGGCGTAGATAGCCTTTTCATTACTGAAAAAGGGCATCGTCAGGTCCAAGAGAGGACATCGAAGGTGATTAAGGCTCAAAAATATCTTTTGATCGATCTGGGCCAAGGTCTCCAGCACGCCTGCAAACTAGCATCATCTCAGGGCTTAGGCAACGTCCTGCTCAAAACCTCCGACCAAAGCCTCGCCAAAAGGCAAAGAGGGTGGCCGTAACCCCAATGATCGAACCCAAAAGAAAGACTTTCACCGTACCCAGATGCTGGGCCAAGAGACCAGAAAGAAAGCTGCCCAAGGGAAATAGCCCCAGAAAACTCAGGCTAAAGAGGCTCAAGATACGACCGCGTATCTCATCCGGAGTATTGAGTTGGAGATGGGCATTGGCCGAGGTGAAGGTGCAAACCATGTGAAACCCAGCGGCCAGCAGAAAAAGGGCGGCTATCTCCAAGGATTTAGAAAGGGCGAGAAGCCCTAAATAAAGGGAGAGGCCCGAAAGGTTAAATAAGATATTTCGATCTTTGCGGAGACGAGGGCCAATGCTGGCCATAAACATAGCTCCCAAGAGGGCCCCGAGACCATTAGCCGCCATCAAAAAACTAAATCCCTTGGCCCCGGCGCCAAAAGACTCCTTGGCCAAGACCGGTAAGAGTACGGCATAAGGCAAGATAAAAATACTAGTCACGGCGATAAGGAGCAGAGTAGTCCGAATAGTTCGATGTTGCCAGGCATAAACAAACCCTTCTCTAATTCCCTCCAAGGGATTTTTGGCCGAGGTTAAGGCCTTCTGATCGGAAATAACAATGAAATTCAAGGCCAAGATCACCGGAAGATAGGAAAAGGCGTTGAAAAAGAAACACCAGGCCAAACCAAGGGTAGTCATCAAGAGACCAGCCAGGGCCGGTCCTATAAACCGGGCTAGATTAAAGGCCGTCGAATGTAGAGAAAGGGCGGCTACTAGGGGTTCTTTCCCTACAAGATCATAAATAAATGAATGTCGCACTGGAAATTCCAGGGCTACGGTAGACCCCAAGACAAAGGCCAGGGCCAAGACATGCCAGGCCTTGACCTGATGAAAATAGACCAATAAGGCCAAAATAAAGGCCTGAAAGGCGGCCACCATCTGCGAGAGGATCAACAACCTCTTTTTAGGCAGACGATCCGCCAGACAGCCAGCCGGCAGGGAAAAAAGGAGCACCGGAAGCGATCCTACCGCCCCAAGAATACCCAACATGGAGGCCGAATGGGTGAGCTCAAACATGAGCCAACGCTGAGCGGTGGTATGGACCCAGCTACCGATGAGCGAAAGACTCTGGCCAAAGAAGAAAAGCCTAAAATTGCGGTTTCTCAGGGGGAGCAAGGCGGTATGGGCAATTTCTTCCAACCAAAGAGGCATAATTTATGAAAAATATCGACGGAATAAGACCAAAGTCTCTTCTATCTCGAAAAGGTTTGTTCCCCGGCCGAGGGAAAAGCGAATGGTCCCTTGGGCCACTTCAGGGGGGACCTTCATGGCCGAAAGGACGTGCGAAATGGTCACCGAACGGTCATGACAGGCCGCCCCAGTAGAGGCACAGATCTCCGGTATAGCTTTAAGGATCTCTTCTCCTCGATGACCGGGGAAGGCCACACTCAGGGTGTTTGGTAAGGTCTCTTCCGCTGGCCCGTGACGGACAAGGGAGGGGAAGATCTCTTTTAGGCCTTGGTATAGACGTTCACGAAGGTCCTTTTGACGCTTGGCTTCGGCCTGGAGGTCCCTTTCGGCTATTTCCGCAGCCTTACCCAAACCCACGGCCAAGGCCACTGGTTCGGTCCCTGGTCTGAGCCTCCTTTCCTGCCCGGCTCCAAAGAGGATCTTTTCTAGTTTAGTCCCCTTTTGTACGTAGAGGGCACCAATACCTTTGGGGGCGTAAAATTTATGGCCGGCTATGGTCAAGAGGTGACAGCCGATCTCTTTTACCGAGACGGGGATCTTGCCTACGGCCTGGGCGGCGTCGGTATGAAAGAGGAGACCCCTTTTAGCACAAAGATGCCCGATTTCTCTCACCGGTTGAATAACACCAGTCTCGTTATTGGCCAACATGATACTGATCAAAAAGGTATCTTCGCGGATATGTCTGGCCACTTCTTCGGGATCGACCCTCCCTTGGGCATCCACCTCGACAAAACTGACCTCGTAGCCGAGTTCCAAGAGACGAACACACGAATTTAAGACCGAGGGGTGCTCAATACGACTGGTAATCAAGTGCCTTTTTTTAGACTGAGCCAAGGCAGCACCGATGAGGGCCAGATTGTTGGCCTCAGTCCCGCCGCTTACAAAGTAAATCTCCTCTGGTTCAGCAGAGATCAACCGGGCCAGGGCCTCCCTGGCCTCTTCCAAGGCCTTTTTGGCCTCTTGGCCCATGAGGTGCCCGCAGGAAGGATTTCCAAAACGCTCCAACAGATAAAGTTCCACCGCTTGGGCCACCTCAGGCAAGACCGGGGTGGTGGCGTTATAATCCAGATAGATACAATGCCTCTTCATAAAGCCCCCTTTGAAAGGTCTGCATTTTAGTCCATAGGCCAATAAAAGTAAAAAACCTGAGTTCGGATAAAAGATTGGGTTTCCTAAAAAATTGTTTCCTAAGAATTGGCATAATCATTGCTTTTAGTAAGATATAAAAACTTTGAGGAGGGATAAAGATGAAAAAAGCAAAAATTCTCTGGTTAACGGTCGTTTTTCTCTTGTTAGTGGCCGGTAAAAGTATGGCCCTAAAGACTGTCCGGAGCGGAGGGTGTGTCGGCATCCTGGCTGAGGTCATCTGTAGTGGCACCCCGGTAACCATTACCGGTCAGGTAGTCGGGGTCTCTCCTGGGCATGGATATTTGATTGATACCGGTCAAGAAACGGTCCTAGTCTGCGGCTTTGGCCCCATCTGGTATTGGAAAAGGATGGGTATCACCCGACCTCTAGTTGGAGAAAACGTGATTATCCAGGCCTATGAGGTCAGCCTTTCCAATGGAAAGACCGTCACTATAGCCACCAAAGTCACCACCGAGGAAGGACAAACCATTCAATTAAGAGACCCACAAACTTGTCTTCCCCTCTGGTTTAAACGAACAAAGAGATAAAATTTTTAAAAAAAAATTGACGAAAAAGGAGGCCTTGGGCCTCCTTTTTTTATGCTTATCTTCGTCATCTTTGTCGGGCTATTCGACAATTTTGTCTGCCTAAAAAGGCCTTTTCCTTTAAAACTCTAATTAGAATTAGAAATTTATTCTCTAAAGAATTGGCACATACGTTGCGTCCTTAAAATAAGAAACATAAGAAGAAAGTGTACGAAGAAGTCGTTGGTTGCCCTGATGGTTGCTTTGGTTGTAGCTATGTCTTCTAGTGTTTGGGCCAAGATGGGTGGTAAGTATTCTTGCTGTCAGCTCATTTATAGTGGTGAACCGGTTACTATCAGTGGTATTGTTGTAGACATTCAACATGGTAACAGATACCTTAGAACATTGAGCTTCGTGATCCAGGGACCTATGTACCGGTGTGGATTAAGGCCAAATAAAAT
>CAZKEG010000087.1:0-6051 GCA_964551715.1 uncultured Thermodesulfobacteriota bacterium | reverse complement strand
ATGATTACCATCTCGGCGGTGGAAGTGAGCCCAGATCTAAAAAGGGCTCGTATCCTCTATCAAGTTTATGGAGACGTAGAGACCGAGCAGGCCGTAGCTCGGGGTTTTGAAAGGGCCAAGGCCTATATCAGACACCTTCTGGCCCAACGACTCCACACCAAGTTTGTCCCAGAGATTACCTTTGAATCCGATCGGAAAGAAGAGACCGGGGATCGTTTGGAGGCCCTATTTGAACAGTTACGGAAGGAACATGAAAACCCTTGAGTCTATCGCTCATCTCCTGCGTGGAGGAAAGAGATTCTTTCTGGCCACTCATCTCAATCCTGATGGGGATGCCTTGGGTTCTATGTTTGCTATGGCCCTGGCCTTAAGGGACCAGGGCAAAGAAGTTTGGTGTTATCTGGAAGAGGAAATTCCTGCTCTCTACCAGTGGCTTCCAGGGCAAGAATTCGTCCGGAGGGGATGTCCAAAAGATGATGCTTGGATCGGGCTGGTGCTAGATTGCGCTGAGGCCAAACGGGTGGGCCAGGCGGCGGAATTTTTAGGCCGTCTTAAAGAGATTATTGTTCTGGATCACCACGAAGTGACCGGTACCCTGGGGACTCATCGTCTGATTGAACCAATCTACGCCACTGGCGGGCTGGTCTTTCGCCTTTTGAACCAGCTTTCTTGGCCGATCTCCAAAGAGATTGCCGAAAATCTTTATACCGCCATCTTTTCAGACACCGGGGGTTTTCGTTTTTCCCAGACCACGGCTGAGACCTTCGAGGTAGCTCAGGCCCTGGTGAAGGCCGGGGCTGAACCAGCCAAGATCGCTGAGCTCCTTTACGAGCATTATCCTTTTTCGCGCTTTTGTCTCTTGCGTCGGGTCCTAGATCGCCTTGAATTGGTGGCCGGGGGCAAAGCGTCGATCTCTTTCCTTCGGCATGAAGACTTTAAAGAGTGCCAGGCCTCTAAGGCTGACCCTGATGATTTTGCCAATTTTTTAAGGAGCATTGATGGAATAGAAATAAGCGCCTTGGTCAAGGAATATCATCCAGAGGAGGTCTCGGTCAGCTTGAGGAGTAGAGGAAAGATTAACGTGGCCCGTCTGGCCTCGGAATTTGGCGGCGGTGGGCATGCTTGTGCCGCGGGTTTTAAGCTCAGAGGAGAATTATCCCAGGTCTTGAATCTGGTTAGAGAGAGATTGGAGGCGTTGTTTTCATGAAAGACGGGGTCCTGGTACTGGATAAACCAGAAGGGAAAAGTTCTACAGAGATGGTGGAATATGTAAAACGCAGGCTGCGGGTCAGAAAGGCAGGCCATGGCGGCACTTTGGATCCATTTGCCACTGGGGTCCTTCCCATATGCTTAGGCCGGGGGACAAAGATTGCCCAGTTCATCCTTGAAGGAGATAAGGAATACGAAGGACAATTTGAACTGGGGATAGAGACCGAAACTTATGACCTTACCGGAGAAATTATAGCCAGGCACCCGGTACCAGAGCTTGAGCTTTCGGATATTCAGAGGGTCTTTGACCGCTTTGTTGGGGTCATTGAACAGCGCCCGCCAGCCTATTCGGCGGCCAAATTTCACGGGCGTCCGCTCTATAAATATGCCCGCGAGGGCCTCAAGGTAGAAAAACCCCCTAAAAGGATAGAGGTCTTAGAATTTGAAGCCTTGGATTACAATCCCCCTTTGGTTCGTTTTCGCATCTACTGTAGCAAAGGGGCCTATATTCGTTCTTTGATTCACGAAATAGGGCAGGTAATCGGTTGCGGGGCTACTCTGATTCGCCTCAGGCGTTTGCGCAAAGGGCCTTTTACCATAGACCAGGCCCTTACCACGGATGAATTTGAAAAACTTTACAAAGAACGCCGCCTGGAAGAGAAAATAATCCCGGTGGGTAAAGCCCTGGAATTTATTCCAGCCTTGACTATAAGCCCAGAGATGGCCCGTCAGGTCAGGCATGGTCGGCCCTTGGCCCTTACGGTCTTAGGTAATATGATTCGTTTTCAGAAGGTCCCACGTAAACCGCGGGTGCCGTGGTTACGGCTGGTGACCATAGAAGGTTCTTTGGTGGCGGTTTTAGAATATCCAGAAGACTTACAAGGGGTGGGAAACGCAAAGATGATTCGTGTTTTTCCCGAAACTTTCGGTTGATGGCCTTAGGGTGCGATGTTAGAAATGAGACAAGCGCGGGAGGTGGTCTAACCCCTCCTGGGCTTAATTCCATATAGGAGGCAAGAGATGGCTTTTGATGCAGAAGTAAAGAGAGAGATCATCAAAAAGTTTGCCCGTCATGAAAAGGACACTGGTAGTCCAGAAGTCCAGATTGCGCTCCTTACAGCGCGGATCAAGTCCTTGGAGAAACACTTTAAAGTCCACAAGAAGGACCATCATTCCCGTCGAGGTCTCTTAAAACTAGTGGGGCAACGGCGTCGTCTTTTGAACTATCTCCGAAGGACGGACTTTGATCGCTATCGAAATTTAGTTAAGGCTTTAGGGCTTAGGGCCTAAGTCAGGGAGGAAAGATGCATCGCGTAGAAACTGAAATCGGTGGGCGAAAGTTCGTCCTGGAGACAGGTAAAGTAGCTAAACAGGCTCATGGGGCGGTGTGGGCCTCTTATGGAGACACGGTAGTCCTGGTCACGGTGGTGGCCTCTGAAGAAATAAAAGAGATGGATTTTTTGCCTTTGACCGTTGAATATCAAGAAATGTACTATGCCGCAGGCCGTATCCCCGGCAGTTATTTCCGCCGGGAGATGGGCCGTGGGAGTGAGAAGGAGATCATCACCGCCCGCCTTATTGACCGGCCTATCAGGCCCCTTTTCCCCAAAGGTTGGCGATACGAGACACAAATCATGGCCACCGTTCTTTCCATGGACCCAGAGGTTGATCCGGATATCGTGGCCATTACCGCTACTTCTGCGGCCCTGGAGATCTCACAGGTGCCCTTTCAAGGACCAATTGCCGCCGTGCGGGTAGGGCGGATCAACGGGGAGTTTGTCCTCAATCCTTCGGCCTCTCAGCTCAAAGAGAGTGGGCTTAATTTGGTGGTCGTGGGTAGTGAAGAGGCCATCGTTATGGTCGAAGGTCTGGCCCAAGAGGTCCCGGAAGAGATCGTGAAAGAGGCCCTGTTTTTTGCCCATGAACACCTTAAGCCGTTGCTTAGGCTGCAACAGGAACTCAGGGAAAAGGCCGGCAAACCCAAAATGGATTTCCCTGAACCGATGGTAGACGAGGCCTTAAGGGCCAAGGTGCGGGAGCTTGCCGAGCCGTATCTGCGCGAGGTCCTCTCCACCGCCCCGAAGGTGGAACGGGGTCAGAAACGCCGGGTGGCTTACCAGGCGGTTTTGGAGGCCCTTGGCGCCGAGGTTCAGGGACGAGAGGGAGAGGTCAAGGAATATTTCGAAGAGTTTGAGAAAGAGTTGATGCGAAAGATGCTCTTTGCCGAAGGCCGCCGGGTGGATGGTCGTAAGCCAGAAGAGGTACGGCCTATTTGGGGTGAGGTCTCGGTCCTGCCGCGCACCCATGGTTCAGCCATCTTTACTCGAGGTGAGACCCAGGTGCTCACTGTGGCCACCTTGGGGAGTCCAGAGGAAGAACAGCGCATTGATATGCCAGGGGAAGAGGTCTTTAAGCATTTCATCCTGCATTACAATTTTCCTCCTTATTGTGTGGGTGAAGTGAGGCCCTTGCGTGGTCCGAGCCGACGAGAGATCGGTCATGGGATGCTGGCAGAAAGGGCGCTTACCCCTGTGGTCCCCAAGGAAAACGAATTTCCTTATACTATTCGAGTCGTTTCGGATGTACTGGAATCTAATGGTTCTTCTTCCATGGCCACGGTGTGCGGGGCTACCATGTCGCTCATGGATGCCGGGGTTCCTATCAAGGATATGGTAGCCGGTATTGCCATGGGCCTAATCAAAGAAGGTGATCAGGTGGTCATCCTCACCGACATCATCGGCGACGAAGACCGTATGGGTGATATGGATTTTAAGGTGGCTGGTACGGAAAAGGGAGTTACCGCCCTCCAGATGGACATTAAAATTACGGGTATCACTCGTGAAATCATGGCTGAAGCCCTTTCTCGGGCTAGAAAAGCCAGGCTCCATGTACTTTCTAAGATGCGCGAGATAATCGACAAACCACGGGAGATGCTCTCGGTTTATGCCCCGAAGATCGTAACCGTGCAAATTAGCCCGGAGAAGGTCCGTGATCTCATCGGCCCTGGTGGGAAGACTATTAAAGGTATCATAGCCGCCTGCGGAGAAGTAAAGATCGACATTAATGATCAGACCGGTCTAGTGCGGATTTATTCTACTTCCGCTGAGCTGGCGGAGAAGGCGGCCAAAATGGTCAAAGAGGTTACCCAAGAGGCAGAGGTGGGTAAACTCTACCTTGGTCGCGTGACCAGGGTGGCGGATTTCGGGGCCTTTGTGGAGATCTTTCCCGGCACCGAGGGTCTGATTCATATCTCTCAGCTTGATAATCGTCGTGTGCGTAATGTCTCAGACATCCTCAAGGAAGGCGACGAGGTCTTGGTCAAGGTGATTGATATTGACAAGATGGGTCGGATCAAGCTCTCCCGCAAGGCCGCCCTTTCTGAGTCTATCAAGGAGATCCAGGAGACACCTCCTGAACGGCCCTCTGATAAAGAACAAAAGGCTTGTTAAAAGCGACCTTTCGCCTCCTTGACCTGGGAGTTAGGGGACTTATTTTTGGATAGGATCTAAACTTAGACCTTCCAACCCTATTCAAAGATGAATTCCTGAAAACCTTGTTAAAGGGGGCGAAGTATGAGGATCGCACAGGTGGCACCTCTTCACGAGAGTGTACCGCCGAAGTGTTATGGCGGTACGGAACGTATTGTCCACTATCTGACCGAAGAATTGATCAAAAAAGGCCATGAGGTGACCCTTTTCGCCTCCGCAGACTCCCGGACTTCAGCCAGATTGATCCCTTGTTGTCAAGAATCCCTTCGTTTGGCCTCCAATTGTCAGGACCGTTTGGCCCACCACATATTGATGCTGGAAAAAGTAGCCCAGATGGCCGATCAATTTGATCTAATCCACTTTCATATCGACTACATTCATTTTCCTTTGATGCGCCGGCTGAAAACCCCGCATCTCACCACCCTTCACGGCCGACTGGATATTCCAGATTTAGTGCCCCTTTATCAAGAATTTGTCGATATGCCCCTGGTCTCTATCTCTAATGACCAGCGTAAACCCCTGCCCTTTGCCCGCTGGGTGGGTACTGTATATCACGGTTTGCCCAAGGATTTGTATAGATTCTACGCCAGACCAGGAAATTATTTGGCCTTCCTCGGGCGGATCTCTCCGGAAAAACGCCCGGATCGAGCCATCAAGATCGCCGAAAGGGTGGGGATGAAACTCTTGATGGCTGCCAAGATAGATGAAACCAACCGTGAGTATTACGAAAACGTGATCAAACCCATGCTCAAGAGCCCTTGGGTTGAATTTGTGGGTGAAATAAACGACAGAGAAAAGAACGAATTCCTTGGCAAGGCCTATGCCCTACTCTTTCTTATTGATTGGCCTGAACCCTTTGGTCTGGTCATGATCGAGTCCATGGCCTGTGGCACTCCGGTCATCGCCTGGCGCTGTGGCTCTGTCCCGGAAGTAATTGAGGAAGGGGTCAGCGGCTTTATCATCGAGAGCATGGAAGAAGCGGCCAAGGCGGTGGAAAAGGTCCAAGACATCAAGCGCATCCTTTGCCGAAAGGTCTTTGAACGGCGTTTTACTTCTGAACGAATGGCCGAAGATTATCTCAGGATTTACGGAGAACTCTTAGTCAAAGAAAGGCCGTTACTCAAGGTGGCGTAAGGGAAGGTACCGTGGCCGGGCCGCAAAAATTTTATATTTTAGCCACCTCTCCGGGCCTCGCCAAAGAGGCCCTTATCCTCAAACACGGGGAGAGTTTTGCCCTTTTTGACCCCTACGGCGATATCAGACAGGACGGCCTTGGTGAACAGGGCCTTTATTATGAAGGGACACGCTTCCTCTCACGGCTAGAACTCCTCTTTTGTCACACCAGGCCCTTTCT
>CAZKEG010000086.1:0-6057 GCA_964551715.1 uncultured Thermodesulfobacteriota bacterium | reverse complement strand
TCTCAAACTTTCTTTCCGCAAGCCTCTCTTCAAAGATCTTCTTGAAACCCAAGGCGTACCAAAGATCGCTACGTACAGCGCTTCTCCCGCTGGTTCAACAAGCTACATGGTCGCAAGGGCTATTTCTGGGGAGACCGCTTCAAAAGCGTGATCATCGAGACCGGTGAGGCCCTGCTAAATTGCCTGGCCTACATAGAGTTGAACCCTGTGCGTGCGGGAGTAGTGCAAAGGCCAGAGGACTACCGTTGGTGCTCGCTTGCTTATCACATCGGGACCAGAATCAAAGACGATTTCTTGAGCACAGATCTTGGCATGGCTGCCTTCACCAACAGGGGCTACCAAGAAAGAATAGCCCTTTATCGCGCATACGTGTACGAAAAAGGCGGCTTAACCAATGGCTCAGTCGGGGTCATACCGCAGGAAGTGCTCACGGAGGAACGGAAAAAAGGAGTATCGGCCCACCAGAAGAGACGTGTTCAGGTATCGAATACGGTATTTTACCGATGGTTTAATTATCGGGTCACGGAACTTTGTAAGAGAGACGGCGGAGAAAATAAGAGAAGTACTGGGATTGAAAAGGGAAAGAAGGCCGCGGAAGGTCGGCCCAGTGGAAGGGCTTTATTCGTTTCGATGGGTAGGTTGATTTTCGGGAAGCCATAGAGGGACGTGCTAACACACCGTTTGAGCAGCCTAAGTCTCTGCCCTTGGAGCTCAGGAGCAGCCTTTACACCAGGGCCGTGGCCACTACCCGGTGTTCTTCGTCTAGGTTGGCGAAGCTCCGGTAGGCCCGTTTCGCTGTTTGCCAATGATTAACTCGGCTATTCCCTTGTCCGGTGTATCTTTTTGTAGAGTTCTTCACGATAGATGAAGACAATCACATCGGCATCTTGTTCAATGGCTCCTGATTCGCGAAGGTCAGCGAGTTGAGGGCGTTTGTCCGGTCGTTCTTCCACGCGCCGGTTGAGTTGAGAAAGGGCTACTACCGGGACGTTGAGAAACATAATTCTCCTGTCTCCCCCTTTTTCATAATAGGCTTGTTCGATATAAGGAGCTTTTGAAATTGAATGTTTTGATTGGTCTGGATGGGAAAATGTTCTTATATTGAAACAAATTTTTAGGCCTTAGGGCTATCTGAACTGGAGATCCGGAGGTACGAATGAAGGAACTTGATTGTCGAGGGCTCCCTTGTCCTCAGCCGGTAATCAATACCAAAAATGTCCTGGAAGAGATATCAGAGGGAGAGAAATTCGCCGTCTTGGTAGACAACGAGGCGGCGGTCACCAACGTCACGCGGTTTGCCGAGGCCCAAGGTCATGAAGTCTCGGTTGAAGAAAAGGAAAGGTTTTGGCGGCTTATCGTCACCAAAAAAGGCCCAGGAAGACCCACTGGACCGGTCACTTGCGAACGACCAGAGGGCCTCCCGGCGGTAGTAGTCATCGATCGAGAAGGGATGGGCGAAGGGGATAAGACCCTCTCTCAGATCCTTATGCGTGCCTTTTTAAAAACCTTAAAAGACGTTTCCAATAAACCCTCAACCATCATTTTTTATAACTCGGGAATCTTCCTTACCCTTGAAGGATCCGAAGTCTTAGAGACTATAAAAGAATTAGAACAAGAAGGCATCAAGATCCTTGTCTGTGGGACTTGTCTTGACTTTTATCAAGCCAAGAATCGATTGGCCGTGGGGCAAATATCGAATATGTACGATATTGTCGAGACCATCTCCAGAGCCGGGTTGGTGATCAAGCCATGATCTATGCCGATCAAGCGGCCACTTCGTTCCCCAAGCCTCCTGAGGTGGTTGAGGCTGTAGCCGAGACCTTGCGCAAGATCCCCGGAAGCCCAGGGCGTTCAGGGCATCGGGGGGCCTTGGCCGCCGGGCGGATAGTCTTTGAGACCAGGGAAAAGTTAGCTGCCTTCTTTGGGCTTGAAGATTCAAGCCGATTCATTTTTACTTCCGGGGCCACCGAGGCCTTAAACCTGGTCATCCAAGGTCTCCTTGCTCCTGGCGACGTGGTGCTGGCCACCCATATGGAACACAATTCCGTGGCCAGGCCCCTAGAGGAGCTGCGTAAGGAAAGAGATATTTCGGTGCACTATATCCCTTGTTCACCGGACGGGCTTTTGGACTTGGAGGCCTTTGAGAACCTGGTCCGGACCTTTCGGCCAAAGCTTATCTGTATCAATCACGTCTCCAACGTGACCGGAACGATTCAACCTTTAAAAGAAATAATTCGGCTAAAGGGTCAAAGCTTACTTCTAGTCGATGCCGCCCAATCCGTAGGCCACTTTGAGATCAATCTTGGCGAGTTAAAGATAGACTTTCTCGCCTTTTCCGGTCACAAAGGACTTTTGGCCCCAAGCGGCATAGGGGTGCTCTATATCAGAGAAGGCCTTGAAGGGATTCTTCGACCTTTAAAATTCGGAGGTACCGGGAGCCGGTCGGAGTCCCTTAATCAGCCGGAGTTTTTACCGGACCGCTTTGAATCAGGCACCCCAAATCTCCCGGGGATCGCTGGGTTAGGAGCGGGTTTAGACTACGTAACCAGGGCAGGCTTTGACCAAATCAAGGCCCATGAGGAAAAATTGACTGAAATTTTTATAGAAACCATAGCCGAACACCCGAAGATCACCATCTACGGCCCTAAAGATCGTCGCCAGGCCACGGGGATTATTTCGGTCAATATCCAAGGCCTTTCTTCCTCAGAGGTAGCCTTACGCCTTGATCGAGAGTTCAGGGTCATGGTCAGGCCAGGGCTGCACTGTGCCCCTCTGGCCCATGAAACCATCGGGACCTTGCCCCAAGGCACGGTGCGTTTTTCTTTTAATTATCTCAACCGCCTCGGTGAAGCCAAAAGGGCGGCCGAAGCCTTGTTAAAGATTGCCTCATGAAGGTCTTACTTACCTTTCCCTCCATCCATTACGTCCTTAAGGCCGAGAAACTGATCAAGGGCCTCGGGCTTTTTACTGATATGGTCCCGGTGCCTAAGGAGATCAGCAGCGATTGCGGCATGGCCCTCCTGGTCAGAGAAGAGGATCTTAGCCAAATCACAAGCCTGTTAAAGGAAAAGGGGCTTCCCTTGGAAGGTATATATCAAAAAAACAGGAAACAAGGTTCATCCCTTATCCCTCTACTCCTAGCCAGAAGTCCAGAATATTGATATGAAAAGGATATGAGACGACGCAAGAGATACGGAAACATCTTAGATCAGATCGGGCGCACTCCTTTGGTCCCTATTCGTCGGGTAAAAACCAACCCCAAGGTCCAGATCTACGGGAAGATCGAGGCCGTTAATCCCGGAGGGTCGATCAAAGACCGGATAGCCCTTTCCATGATCGAAGCCGCTGAGGCCTCTGGAGAACTCACCCATCAAAAGACGGTCATCGAGGCCTCAAGCGGCAACACCGGGATCGGCCTGGCCCTTGTCTCGGCGGTGAAGGGTTATCGCTGCCTCATCGCCATGAGTGAGTCGGCCTCTCTTGAACGGCGAAAGATCATGAGGGCCTTTGGGGCAGATCTTTTGCTTACCCCGGCAGAGCGGGGTACCGACGGGGCCATTGAGGCCGTTTATGAATTGGCCCGCCGGGAACCAGAAAGATACTACTTGACTGATCAATACAATAATCCAGCCAACTGGCAGGCCCATTATTACGGCACCGCGCCGGAGATCTGGAAAGAGACCAAGGGCAAGGTAACCCATGTCATAGCCGGCATGGGTACCACCGGGACCTTGATGGGTATTGCCCGTTATTTTCGTAAACACGCCCCAGAAGTCCAGGTTATCGGCGTTGAACCGTATCCAGGCCACCGCCTGCAAGGGCTCAAAAACCTCAAAGAATCTTACCCTCCAGGCATTTTTGACAAGAAACTCCCCCATCGAATCTTAAACATCCACGATGAAGAGGCCCTAGAGCTTACCCGCCGGCTGGCCAAAGAAGAGGGGATCTTTGTGGGCATGAGTTCCGGGGCGGCCTTGGCCGGGGCCTTGGAGATAGCCAAAGAGCTTGAAGAAGGCCTCATCGTGGTCATCTTTCCCGACGGCGGAGAGCGTTATCTTTCCACCCCACTTTGGACCTTTGAAGACAAAGAGGATCACCGGCTCCGTTTCACCAACACCCTTACGCGGCGCAAGGAACCCTTTAAACCTTTAAAGAAGGAGCAGGTAGGGATTTATACCTGTGGGCCCACGGTACATCGTCGCCCCCATCTCGGCCTCTATCGCCGGATGGTCACTGCTGACCTCCTGCGGCGTTTTTTGGAATATAAAGGCTTTCAGGTCATCCATGTAGTTAATATCACCGACTATGACGACAAGACCATCCAGGCCGCCGAAGAGGCCGGGCTTTCTCTCAAAGAGTTAACCGATCACTACACGCAGATATTCTTTGAAGACTTGAAGATCTTGGGCGTTAAGCCGGCCACTCATTTCCCTCGGGCCAGTGAACACATTAAAGAGATGGTCACCGTGACCCGTAAACTCCTGGAAAAGGGTTATGCCTATGTCAAACATGGCTCGGTCTATTTCGATGTCTCTAAACTCTCTGACTACGGGGCTTTGGCCAAGATAGATCTGGCCAAACTCAAGGCCGGGGCCACAGTTGATCTCGATGAATATGAGAAAGACAGCCCGGTAGACTTCACCCTCTTCAAACGCACCACCCTCTACGAACTCAAAAAAGGGCTCTTTGTGGAGACGGAATGGGGCAAGGTACGCCCGGGTTGGCATGTCCAATGTGCCGCCATGGCCATGAAGTATCTAGGGGAGACCTTTGACATCCACACCAGCGGCACGGATCTTATCTTTCCCCATCATGAAGACGAAATGGCCATCGCTAAGGCGGTCAACGGCAAACCCTTGGCCCGTTATTGGTTGCATTCCGCCTTGGTCTTGGTCGATGGCAAAAAGATGTCGCACACCGCTGGCAACGCGGTAACCATCGATGAATTACTGGAGAAAGGTTTTTCTGGCCGAGAAATTAGGTATTTCCTCCTGCGCACCCATTATCGCAAACCCTTGAGCTTTTCCTGGAAGGACCTAGAAGCAGCCAAAAAATCCCTTCAAAATATCGAGATCTTTGTCGCCTTGTTGGCCAGGGAACCGAGCACCTCCAAAGAAGCTGGAGTCATTCCCGTGGCTGAGAAGACCTTCGCCGCCTTTGAGGAGGCCTTAGAAGATGACTTAAACGTCTCACCAGCCTTGGCTGCTATCTTCGATCTGGTACGGCAGGTCTATCCCATCTTGGCCAAACAAGGGCTCTCGAAAAAAGAGACTGATCGCCTCCAGGAGATCCTAGAAAAGATCGATGCCGTTCTGGGGATTATCCCTCAGGTAGAGCTGGTGGAAGAGGAAGAGATCTTGGAACTCCTTCGAAAACGGGAAGAGGCTCGGGCAGCGGGCGATTTTGAAGTAGCCGATCACTTGAGGGAGGAAATTCAACGCCGAGGGCTTAAGGTCATTGACACCCCTCGCGGCTCCGTGGTCTACCGGCTACGTGATGTCTAAGGCCCGAGTGATCATAGAAAAATTGATCCACGGTGGTGATGGTCTGGCCCATCTTCCCGATGGTCAAGTGGTCTTTGTCTCCAACGTCATCCCCGGAGAAGAGGTAGAAATTGAAGTCTTCCAACGACTCGGAGATTATGCCTTAGCCCGCCCAATAGAGATTATCAAACCCGCTCCGGAACGAAGCGGACCCAATTGCCCTTATTTTCCAGAGTGTGGTGGTTGTCAGTGGCAACACATCTCCTATGAGGCCCAAGTAAGACTCAAACTGGAAGTCTTCAAAGAGACCCTGGCTCGGGTCGGCGGAGTAGGGCCGGATTTGGTCGAAGGCGTTGTCCCTTCCCCTAAGGCCTTCGGTTATCGGCATCGGTTGCAATTTCATGTACATCAGGAAACAGGGGCCCTGGGGTTTCTTAAACGGCGCTCCCATGATCTAGTCCCCTTACGTTCCTGTGCCCTGGCCTCCCCGGAAATAAACCAGGTACTTGAAGTCCTCCCGGACTTGCCGGCCTGGAAGAGGATTCATCCCTATGTCAAACGGGTAAACCTCGGG
>CAZKEG010000085.1:0-6097 GCA_964551715.1 uncultured Thermodesulfobacteriota bacterium | reverse complement strand
CCGGACCTAGTCCCCGTAGAGATCGATAGGGCCTGGATTGAAGAGATCGCAAAGACCCTGCCCGAACTCCCGGACGTCAAGAAGGCCCGTTTCATCAAAGAATATAACCTTCCGGCTTATGATGCAGAGATCATTACCTCTTCCAAATATCTGGCCGAGTTCTTTGAGGATTGTTGCAAACTTTTGGCCAAGCCGAAGATGATCAGCAATTGGATCATGACTGAAGTCTTGAGAGAACTCAACCGCGAAGGCAAAGAGATAAACGAGACCAAACTCACCCCCGAACTGTTGACCGAACTTTTGAAATTGGTGGATGAAAACGTGATCAGTTCTACGGCAGCCAAACAGATCTTTCCTGAAGTATATGCCACCGGTCGCCGGCCTTCTGAGATCGTCGAAGAAAGAGGTCTGAAACAGGAAAGCGACGAAGAGGCCCTGTTGGCCATCTGTCAAAAGGTAGTTGAGGCCCACCCCAAAGAAGTAGAAAAATATCGCAGTGGCAAGAAAGGAGTCATTGGTTTCTTTGTAGGGCAGGTCATGCGGGAAACTCGGGGTAAGGCCAACCCCAAGATCGTCAATCAAATACTTACCAAATTGTTAGAAGGCGAATAACAGATGAAGGAATTTTTGCCCCCTAACCTCGATATTATCAGGCCTATTCTGTGGGACGAGAAAGGACTAAGACTCCTTGATCAACGGCTGCTTCCCTGGCGAGAAAAATATTTGCGTTTTACCACCTGGCAGGCGGTCAGAAAGGCCATCAAACAAATGGTCGTACGTGGGGCCCCGGCCATCGGTATTACCGGAGCCATCGGTTTGGTATTGGGTGCCGAAAAAATCAAGACCAAGTCTCGTCGGGTGTTTCTCCATCGGCTTTCACGTATAGCCGAAGGCCTAAAAAGGGCGCGACCCACCGCGGTAAACCTAGCCTGGGCTATAGACCGCCTCCTTGCTGTGGCTGAGAAAGAAAGAGGAGCCGACTCTCAAGAGTTGATAGAGATCCTTCGGCAAGAGGCCTTGAAGATTTGGGAAGAAGATATTGCTGCCAATCGTCGTATGGGGGCCTTAGGGGCTCGTCTCTTGCCTGATGAAGGCGTGGTTCTTACCCATTGTAATGCCGGGGCTTTGGCCACCGGGGGCTTTGGTACGGCGTTAGGGGTGATCAGGGCTGCGGTGGAACAAGGGAAAAAACTTTCGGTCCTGGCTGATGAGACCAGGCCTTGGCTCCAAGGGGCCAGGCTTACGACCTGGGAACTCAAAAAAGTCGGGATTCCGGTAAAAGTCATTCCCGATGTAGCGGCAGGTTTCTTGATGGCCAGAGGAGAGATTCAAGCCGTGGTCGTTGGGGCGGATCGGATTGCAGCCAATGGAGACATAGCCAATAAAATTGGCACTTACAGTGTAGCTGTTTTGGCTCAAGAAAATAACGTTCCTTTTTATGTGGCCGCTCCTCGATCCACTATAGATCTTGAGACAGAGACCGGAGACCAGATCCCTATCGAAGAACGCCCGGAGACCGAGGTCCTTTATTGTGTTGGCAAACGTCTTACCCCAAAGGGAGTGCGGGCCAAAAACCCAGCCTTTGATGTTACCCCAGCTCGCTATGTAAGGGGTATTATCACCGAGGCTGGTGTGGCTTATCCTCCCTATGATCAAAGCCTGAAGGGGCTCTTTGGAGAGGGGAAATGAAGGTCACGCCGGTAGAGCTGGCCAAAGCCGCGGCCTTGGCCGCGGGGAGACTACAGCGCGAACACTTTGAAGGCCATATTAAGGTCCGTCACAAGGGTGAGATCGATCTGGTGACCGAAATTGATCTCCGGAGCGAGCAATTAATCCTTGAACTCCTAGACTCTTCGGGAATACCTGTTCTTGGGGAGGAAATAGCCAAGGCCGAGCCTTCAGGGCTTTACTGGTTAGTAGATCCCCTTGACGGGACGACCAATTATGCCCATGGTTTCCCTTGGTTTGCCGTTTCCATTGCCCTTATGCAAGATAAGGAACCCATTGCTGGAGTAGTCTACCATGTTATGCTGGACGAGCTGTTTTGGGCAGAAAAGGATAAAGGGGCCTTTTTGAATGGTCGTCGTCTAAGGGTTTCCCAGACGAAAAGATTAGGTGAGGCCCTCTTGGCCACTGGTTTTCCGTACAATGTGCATCAAAAGCCAGATAAGGTGGTAAATGCCTTTCACGATTTTCTGGTGAGGGCTCAAGGGATTAGACGAGCCGGAGCCGCCGCCTTAGATTTAGCCTACCTTGCCTGTGGGCGTTTTGACGGCTTTTGGGAACCTTTGCTCAAGCCCTGGGATACGGCAGCGGGGATGCTATTAGTTTTAGAGGCCGGCGGGCAGGTGACCGATTTCCTAGGGCAGGCTTATGATCCCTTTGTCCCTCATATTTTGGCCACCAACGGTTTGATCCACGAGGAGATGATTTCTATCACGTCCAAATATGTTCCGGAACCATGAAAAGATACCTTGTATGTCCACATTGCGGAAAAGAGGTCGAGGCCTATCGTAACCCCTTCCCCACAGTTGATCTTATCATTGAGGTGGGAGAAAAACTGGTCCTTATTAAGCGTAAAAATCCCCCTCACGGTTGGGCCTTGCCCGGAGGTTTTGTCGATTACGGGGAGAGTTTAGAAGAAGCTGCTGTCAGGGAGGCTAAAGAGGAGACCGGGCTTCAGGTAGAGCTTGTCTGTCAATTTTATACCTATTCTGCACCAGATCGAGATCCTCGCTTCCATACCATTACTACGGTTTATATTGCCCGGGCCATGGGGGAGCCAAAGGGGGCGGATGATGCCGCTGAAGCAAGATTATTCGCCTTAGAAGAACTCCCCTTTGACCAATTGGTATTTGACCACGGGGCCATTCTGGCCGATTATTTAGAGTGGAAAAATGAAAAAGAAGCCCTTTCTATTACACCGACCAGAAGAACAAAGATTCCTCGTTGTCGATGATGAACTCTTCATCGTCGAACTTATAAAGGATTACCTAGAGACCCTGGGTTTTTCCTGTGAGACGGCCTATAACGGCAAGGAGGCCTTAGAAAAATTCATTACAAATGGACACTTTACCATCGTGATCACCGATATCTGCATGCCTGAGATGGATGGCCTGGAACTGATCAAGGCCATCAAAAAAGACTGGCCAGACACAGACATTATTGCCATTACCGCTTATACCAAAAACTATAAGTATACAGATGTCATTAGGGCCGGAGCCAATGATTTCATTAACAAACCCTTTGATTTAGACGAATTACAAGCCAAGATAAATCGTATCCTAAGGGAAAGGGAGCTTCGTGAACGCCTTCGCGCCCTAACTATCCATGATCCCCTCACGGATATCTACAATCGGCGCTATTTTGAAGAAAAGATCGAAGAGGAATGTTATCGCGCCTGGCGTCAAAAGTATGAGATCCACCTAGTCATGCTTGATGTGGATCATTTCAAAGAATACAACGATCATTACGGTCATCAGGCTGGAGATCGACTCCTTCAGAAGTTGGCGGAGATCATGATTCACTCTACCCGCCGCTTTGTAGATCTTCCCTTTCGCTATGGTGGCGATGAATTCGCCCTTCTCATCCCTCAATGTGATATTTACAAGGCCAAACAAGCGGCTGAGAGGATTCGGCAGCGTTTTTTGGGGTGCCAGTTTGATCCGACGACCATTTCCGCAGGTGTGGCTAGGTTTAAACGCTCACATCCAGACAAGGTCTTTCGGGGGGATGTAGATGACTTGATTCGCCGGGCAGATGAGGCCCTTTACGAGGCCAAGCGCCAAGGGGGGAACTGCGTACTTATTGATCCAGAAAGCTGTTAATGGGCAAGGAAGGCCTTTACTGTGTCCTCTCGGGGATCAATGCGTTGTAAGACAACCTTTAAGGCCGTGCCCACTTGAGGGCTATAACTTGGGGGCAAAGGGACATCTACGGTGATCATATAGTCGATTAATAAGACTTTGGCCTTTCGTTGATGTATATCAACTACCAAACCCTCTAATGTCTTCCCCTTGACCTCTTTCTTTAAATATTTGAGTAACCAATACCGTATGGTTCGATTTTTGACCGCGGTGGCCGCTTCAAGGGCAGGGGCCAATTCCCGTAAAAAAGAAGCAAGCTCTTCTTTAGAAAAACGGGGTTTACCAGTCTCCAAATAATGGCAGACCTGATGTTCCATGATGAGATCTACCGCCCGACGCAAGGGAGAAGAAATAGTGGTGTAGAGTGCAAGCCCCAGACCGTGATGAAATTCAGGGGTCAAAAGAAGTTCTCCACGGGAGAGTTGTCTTAGTTGTAAAAAGTTTTTCAAAAGATCCTGTTCGTCCCCTTCGAGCATTCGTTCTTTGGGTTTGGCCTGGCTGCGATAGATGGCTGGTATTTGCCTCTCTTGGCAAAACTTGGCGGTTATGTAATTGGCCAAGATCATAAATTCAGAGACCAAAAAGCGGGCGGGGGTGAATTCTAAACGTTCAACCCTTATCTCTCCGTTTTCTACTCGAACAATGATTTCCGGCAGAAAAACAGGCAGGGCCCCGGCAGCCAGACGCCGTTCAAAGATTTTTTGGGCCAATTGGTGTAAGGTCTTTAAGGTTTCATCCGAGGCTAGGCGTTCATCGGCCTGATCATAGGTAAGTCGCTCTTTGACTTGGACTACGGAACGTACTATCTCAAAGTCTCGAAGTTCTCCTTCCTTTGAGAGACGAACGAGAAAAGAAAGGGCAGGGCGTTCTTTTCCGGCGACAAGACTTGCCGCCTCTTCGGAAATGGTCTTGGGGAGCATAGAGATTATTCGATCCGGGAGATAGAGGGTGGTCCCCCGATGAAGGACTTCTTTAAAAAGGCGTGAATCCGGGGGGACAAAGGTAGCTACATCAGCGATATGAATTCCTACAAGCCATTCGTCACCGTGTTTTTCCAAATGCAGAGCATCATCAAAGTCTCTGGTCTCTGGCCCATCGATGGTGAACAAAAAAAGTCCGGTCAGGTCACGGCGATCTTCATGAGAAAACCCTTGGGCGACCTTTTCTTTTGCTTCTTTTTCTAATTCAGGAGAAAATTCTTCGCGGATGTCATAACGCAGAAGTTCTACGTTTTCGTCTTCAGTAAAGACACCAGTAATTTTTAAGATTTCAAAGATTCTTCCCGGACGATTGGCACCGATGCGCTCCAGCAATTCTTTGGTCTCGCGGGCTCGTTGGGCTTCGTCGCCAAAGAGATAAAAATCCTTAAGGGCTGAAAGCCAATATTCTTTTATTTCTTGGCCTACCGGATACGTCTCCCCTTTCAGTAAGGCCTCAAGCCAGGCCGCTCCCTCTTCCCGACGACGCAGACGTTCTTCTTCTTTACGCCTGGCCTCTTTGAGTCTTTCTACTTCTTTTCGGGCATGGATGAGGATGCGTCCTTCTCGAAAGCGAAAATAGAGGCGATCCTCTAATACGGCTCTAATGATAGCGGCTATCTGATCATCATCAGGTCCAGGGCCAAAATACACTTCTGCCAATTCTTCTGGACTCATCTCTTCGGCTTCATCCACCACTACTTCCCAGAGTTCTTCCAGGTCCAATTCTTCTTTTAATCTTTCACGTCGGGTATGGGCCTCTTCGAGGAGGCGGATCTGTTCTTGGCGATTGGGGACACGGTAGGCTTGCTTTGAAAGACAAAGGATTCTCGTCCTCGCTAAGAGTTCCTCGCGTCCAGAAGGGAGCAAGACCCGTAGACGACGGTCTTTATGGCCTAAGACATAGGCTGGAAGGACTCGCCCTTGCTCAGCAAACTCCACTATATGACCGGAAAAATCTTTCTCTTTCATGAGTAACCCCGGCTGGGCCCGTCTTTAGCAAAAGAAAGGAATTGTGCAAGGGCTAATTAAGACCTTTGGCCAGACGAATGGCTTCTTTTAGATTTAAGGCCCGGGAATAGATAGCCCTTCCGGTAATAACTCCTTCAAGGCCCAGGGGCTCTAAAGGAAGGAGTTTTTTGATATCTTCAAGGTTCGAGACCCCACCGGCCACGTAAACCGGAAGACTTACAGTTTCAAGCAAAGGTCTTATGCGGGAGAGATTAACGCCTTGTTCAGTTCCATCCCTGGTGA
>CAZKEG010000084.1:0-6099 GCA_964551715.1 uncultured Thermodesulfobacteriota bacterium | reverse complement strand
ATGACCTTTTAGGTGGGGATGGTATTCTTCTCCATCGACAAAGATATCAATCCTCACATCTCCCACACCCTTCTTGTGAGGGTTGATAATGCGTCCAAAGATATTGAGTCTAAAGAATTTTTCTTGAGGGGAGCTTTTAGAAGGAGGACTTTCAGGGAGCGGACCTCCCCAAGCATTGGCCAGGACTAAGAGACAAAAGACACCAGCCATTAATAAAAAAAAGACCTTCCTCATCTTGCGCCTCCTGCTTAACAGTCACAAATCCGAATCCTTAAAACTTATCGGTAACTTTGCAAACAAAAAAAGCCCGGCTCAAACCGGGCTTTTAAAAATGTATATTAAAAAATTTTTAAACCTTAGTGCCCACCGACACCAGGCATAATGATCGGCTTAAGGATGGCAAAGACAAATTCAACAATCAAGATGAGGAAAAGGAAGACAAAGGCCTTGTGTTGACCACCCACTTTAGTAAGGGCCGCCACCAGGGAGGCAAAGGGGGCCAAGGCCAAAATACAGATCCCGACCATGCTCAAACAGTCCATCAGATGGATGTTACCCAAGAACCAGTGATAACCGTAGATATGAACGGACTTTACCTCCTGCCAGAATTGACCAACCGGTAGGTGCCAATTGGCGATGGCCACCTTCATGTTTACAAAAGACGGAAGCCCAGCGAGATAAAGGACTCCAAAGATAATCATAAAGACAAGGCCAATCCACGTGACGACTTCCATAGCCTTGGCAAAGATGAGATAAATAGGATCGACATATACTTGATCGTTTTTCTTCTCCATGGTGCCCTCCTTTATTTTTTAAATAATGTGAAGACCCTTAAGGCCTTTAATAATATTGAGAGCAGCGGCCAAAAGCATGATCCCCATCACCAATATCTTGACGAAGGCCGGTTTGGCTTTAACCGCCAGTTTGGCCCCGATACGAGCCCCGATACTGATACCCAAGACCGAAGGGACCACAATCAAGGGAAGCACGGCCCCTTTGGCGAGATAGATCCAAGCCGCGGCGGCATCGTTAATGGTGATGATGGTCATACTGGTGGCTACGGCCACCTTGATCGGAGCGCCCATAATCAGGTTAAGTACCGGGACATTGGCCCAACCGGCTCCCAGACCGAACATACCAGCAATAAAACCCACCAAGGCAAAGAAGAAGATACCGATGGGGAGACGGGTGATTTTATACTCGACCACTTGGCCCATAGTAGGTTCATACCAAGCCCCTGTAAGCCCTAAGGCCTTAGAAAGGCCGTCCTGCTCTTTGACTTCGGGGAACTCAACCCGTTTAGAGGTAAGCATTACAACAAAGATGATCAAAAGGACCACACCCAGAGCGATGGTGATATAATATTTCCCCGAGGGGAAGGCATTAGTAATCCAAAGACCTACTATTCCGCCAAGGATTGAAGTCACCATGGAGACGCAGACCACCGGGGCCATGACCTTGATGTTGGCCAGGCCCTTGCGGATAAATTGAGGTGCTGAAGAAAGGGCACTGGTCAAGGCCATAATGAGTCCGGTACCACGGATAAAATCTACACTAAAGGGGAAGAAGGCCGTAGAAAGAGGGACAAACAAGACACCACCACCCACCCCGGACAGAGGTGCAATGATACCAATGACAAAAGTAAACAGAAAAAGGATAATAGGCCACATCCACCAAACCAAACCCGATTTTTCAGCTCCGGCCCCATCAGTACAAAAACCTGTCTTCCAAAAGATAAAAGTTAGGAGTATCACCAAAACTACACTTGCCAGCATCAAGATCCCTTTACTGCGCCATCTTTTCATAAAACCCCCCTTCTTATTTAAATTTTGATCTTATGCCTGATGACGCTTTGTTTAAGTTTGTCTACTCCCAATTTACCATCCCTTAATGGGGCTAAATTTCGTTGTCAATGAGGTTTAAAGGCCATAAAATTGATTCTGCTTTCTCTTAGGCCGAAAATGAAAAACATTATCGGCTTTTCGGATTTAAAGGGACAAAAACCCAAAGATATAGAAAGGACGAAGGCTGTTATTTAAATTGGCTGAGGAGACGGCGTAACTTATCGGCCTGGGGGTTACTCACCTTATGCAAGACCAAAATTTCTACCGGGCGCACCGGGCGACCGTAATAGGCCTTATTCCAAGAATCCTTCGGCTTGATCACTGCTCCTTCGATACTCACCCCGGCAAAGGCCCCTTTGGAGTGACCAAAGGCCAAGATGTCCGCAATCTGAGCCTTGGCCCCCATCCCCACTGGGCCGGCAGCTACACTCACGTCTCCTCCGAGTTTCACCGCGGTGGAAAGGAGGGCGTCGATCCCCTTTTGGGTGGTGACCAAGAGGACGATCTCCGAAACTTCTCCTCCGATCTGAAGACCAAAGGAAACCGAGCCAATGAGGTAAAAGGCCGGATAGGACCAACCATACTTAGGATCCCGGACAAGAAGGACTCCGCTTCCCCCGGATCCACCGATAAAAAAGCCTCCTTTGATGAGTTGAGGAATGATCATGACCCCTTTGGCTTCTTTGATATGCTGACGGAACCATTCCATCTGCGGATCGGTGAGAAAGCGCTTGAGCACGATCACCGATCGGTCAACCAGCTCTTGGGCTTTGGTGTAGTTGGTTTTGGCCAAACTCGAGGAAGTCAAGACCAAAGAAAATAAAAAGAAACCAAAAAGTAATTTTTTCCCAAGCTGCATCATTTCCTCCTAGGCAAAATTTCGTCCAGAGATTATAGAGAATTTTAAACAATCACACAACGAGAGGTGCCTATGCGCTTGGTCATCGTCTTTGATAACTACAAGGTAGACCCTTGTTGCGAGGCTGCCTGGGGGTTTTCTTGTTTTCTTCCGGAAAAGAGGCTCCTTTTCGATACAGGCTCAAGTGGTTCGGTCCTCACCCATAATATGGCCTGCTTAGGAATCACTCCCGAGGACCTTGACCTTATCCTCCTTTCTCATTTTCATTGGGATCATACCGGGGGGCTCTTTGATCTACTAAGCCAAGATCCGAAGAAAAGGGTCATTTTACACTCGGCCTTTTCCTCGCATTTTGCCAAAGAGGCCCTGCGCTTAGGGGCCTCGGTCGAATGGATAGATGAGGCCAGAGAGATAGCCCCCGGAGTCTTTACTACCGGCAGACTAGAAGGCCCGGTACCTGAAGCCGGGCTGGTGGTCCGAGGGGAGCAAGGCTTGGCCTTGATCACCGGTTGTGCCCATCCCGGTATCCTCAACATGGCCCGGGCGGCGGTTTCCCTTTTTGGACAACCCCTGGTCCTGGTCCTTGGTGGTTTTCATCTTCTCAATCAATCCAAAAAGGTGATCCTTCAGATCATCGAGGGCTTAAAACAACTTGGCGTCCGCTATGTAGCCCCTTCTCATTGTACCGGAGACAAGGCCCGGGCTATCTTTGCCGATCTCTATGAAGATGGGTTTATCTCTATCGGGGCAGGGAAGGTCCTTGAATTTTAGGTCAATTTTTCTTTCTTTTTTGGACTTTTGTTTCCCACCTTATTGCCTCTTCTGTGGAAGGCCTAACCAAGATTTCCTTTGTCCTTCTTGCCGGGAGAAATTGATCTTCCTCGGAGCTGCCTGCCCCATTTGTGCCAGACCATATCAAGGCGAAGACGATGCCCATCTTTGCCAAGATTGCGCCCAGAGACCTCGACCTTTTCAGCGTGTCTTCGCCCCTTTTCGCTACGAAGGACCTTTGGCCAAGGCCATCTCGCAACTCAAATACGAGGGTAAGCTATGGTTGGCCCGTCCTTTGGGCCGCCTATGGCCAGAGACGATGCCCATCCCTTCGTTTGACCTGGTCATTCCTGTGCCTCTTCATCGAAGGCGTTTACTGGCACGGGGTTTTAACCAAAGCCTTCTCTTGGCGCAGAAGATATTTGGTCGATCTCTGGTAAAGCCTTGGTTAGAAAGGATTAGGGACACCAGGCCCCAGGTCGGCCTCTCTTTAAAGGCCCGGGCCCAAAATGTACGGCGGGCCTTTGTCTTGGCCCAAGGCGTTTCTGTTTTGGGGAAAAGGGTGCTTCTTTTCGATGACGTTATGACCACCGGGGCTACGGTGGAAGAGTGTGCCAAGGTCCTCAAGGCCTCAGGGACTAAGGAAATTTATGTAGCTGTTTTGGCCCGAGCTGGGTAGAATTCAGGCCATGAAGATCGCCGTTATTCAACCCAAGGTCAGAAGTGGTCAAATTAAGGATAATCTGTCCCGCCTAAAAGGCCTCTATCTCTCTGTTGAGGCCGATTTGGTCTTGGCTCCGGAGTTGGCCCTCCTTGGTTATCCAGAGAGCTTATCCAATTTAGATGAACATCAAAAGGCCTTGGAAGAACTTGAAGGCGTGGTCAAGGACAAAGGGGCCTCTCTACTCCTCGGTGTCCCCTATTTTGAGAGAGACAAGATATTTAACGGAGCCTTCCTCTTGTCGCCTGAAGGGTGCTCTCTGGTAGGAACCAAGGTCAATCTCTTCCCTAATCTTGACGAGAAACTTGGTTTTTCTCCTGGCCACTTAAGCAAACCTCTTTCTCTTGGCGATCTTCGCTTGGGAGTTGTCCTTTGTTTTGATTTGCGTTTCCCAGAAATTTCAAAAAGGCTGGCCCTCCTTGGGGCCCAGGTCTTGGTGGTCTTGGCCCTGTGGCCTCGCCAGCGCATCCAACATTTCGTCCATCTCTTACGGGCAAGGGCCATAGAAAACCAAGTCTTTGTCATCGGGGTCAACGCCGTGGGTGATGCCGGGGGAGAGAGCCTCGGCGGGCACAGTATGGCCATCGATCCCGAAGGACGGGAGATCTTTGCCTTAGAAAGCGAGTCGGGAGTCTTTACCGTTGATCTGGAGATAAAAGAAATCCAGGCGGTTAAGGGGCTCTTTTCGACCACACGAGAGGTCCTCACCACTGCGCCGGAGGAGAAGATCCTTCCCCTTTCCGATCTTTTGGACGAGGTTGCCGCCAGGCGCCAGACCGGACAAAAGATGGTCTTTACCAACGGGTGTTTTGATCTGCTTCATGCCGGTCACGTAAGTTATCTCTTTGAGGCCCGCAGGCTTGGAGATTTCTTGGTGGTGGGGCTTAATTCTGATCGTTCTCTTCGGCGTCTCAAAGGCCCGACTCGTCCTATCATTCCACAGGAAGAGCGGGCCTTGGTCCTGGCCGCTCTTTCTTGTGTAGATTATGTGGTCATCTTCGATGAAGACACCCCGCAAAAACTGATCGAGGCCTTGAGCCCGGAGGTCTTGGTCAAGGGTGAAGATTGGCCTGAAGAGGAGATCGTTGGGGCAGGTTGGGTCAAATCCCGCGGCGGCAAGGTAGTGCGCCTGCCCTTCCGTTACGCGGTCTCTACTAGCGAGATAATCAAAAGGATCAAAAGGCCTTCCCCTTAAGGAGGTCTCGGTGAGTTATCCTCTGCTTCCTTTTGATTCCTGTGGCCTTATGCTCTCCTATCGCTGCCAATGCGGTTGCCGCCATTGTGTCTATGCCTGCGGCCCCAAATGGCAGGATTGGATGACCAAAGATCAATTAGAAAACCTGCTCTTAGGCATAAAGGAGACCTGGGAAAACCCGCGGGGGCTTCACCTGGCCGGAGGAGAGGCCTTTTTGAATTTTGAACTCCTCCTCTTTGGAGTAGAAAGATGTACCCAACTCGGGCTTCCTATCGAATACGTGGAGACCAATGCCGGTTGGTGTCTGGATAGAGAAATGGGCCGCGAAAAATTTCGTCTCCTAAAGGAGGCCGGGCTTCGTTATATCCTGATCTCGGTGAGTCCCTTCCATGCGGAGACCATCCCCCTGGCTCGCACCTTAGAGGCCATTCAAGCGGCCAAAGAGGTCTTTGGCCCGGATAAAGTCCTGATCTATATGGAACATTTCATCGAGCTTATCGCCAAGTTTGACCGTGAAAGACCCGTACCCCTTAAAAGGTGGATAGAGGCCTTTGGCGCGCATCAAGCTGGACGTATCTTTTGGGAGGGGTATGCCCTTATCCCTGGAGGGCGAGCCGGCTTTGAGCTTGGCCCTTTGGCCCCGTCTCTTAAACCTTATCAGGCCTTTCGGGGGCTTGACTGCTTTCAGGAGATCTGTCTTTCCCGGCAC
>CAZKEG010000083.1:0-6103 GCA_964551715.1 uncultured Thermodesulfobacteriota bacterium | reverse complement strand
TCCCCTCAGGTATATGTTTTTTAACTTTCTCGAGTTCTTGAGCAGTAAGTTCTATAGCCTCTCGGAAGCGGTTAAGTTCCTTTTCTACGTCTTCGGGACGGATAAATCGCCGGGCAATCTTGATCCGCCCGGCCAAAAAGACATAGGCCGGCCCTATAGCCACCCCCGGAGAAACACCGATCCCTTTTAAGACCTTCATAAGTTTTCTAAATCTCGCGAGAGTAAATCAGCGATAGCGGCTACCGCTTCTTCGGCCTCTTCTCCTTCGGCCAGGATCTCTACCTCTGTACCCTGACTACAGGCCAAGGCCAAAACATCCAAGATGCTTTCGGCTTCGGCCTGGCGTAACCCCTTTTTTAGAAAGACTTTGGCCCGATATTTTTGGGCAAGCTTAGCAACCTTAGCCGCTGGCCGAGCATGGAGGCCCAGTTCATTAGAGATCAACACCTTGCGCCGGATCATTACCGAATTACTTCTCCGGCGGAATAGGTCCTTTGTCTGAAATGTGAAGGGTCTAGCCCAGGGTAAACCGTCACCCCTGGGGCCAATTGGACCCCTTCGGGAATTCTTGTCTGACGCCCAACAACTACTATATCAGGCCCGCCACCTAGCTCGGCTTTGGCCTCAATGATTACCTCTGTGTCACAGATCACCTTTTCTAGTTTGGCTCCAGTCTCGACCACCGTATCGTAAAGGAGAATAGAATCTTTAATTATCGCTCCTTCACCGATGCGCACCCCTGGGAAAATAACCGAACGAATTATCTCCCCATGGATCTCTGATCCATTATAAAAAAGACTATCGCAAATGGTAGCCCTAGAACCCAAGATAGTCGGCTTACGATCTCTGATATGGTGATGAGAAAGATTGGTGCAGACCTGCCATCTCTTTAGATCAATTTTGGGATTCGGGCCCAGGAGATCCATGTGGGTCTGCCAATATTCCTCGATGGTACGCGTATACCCCCAGTAACCCCGATGAATAAATCCATAGAGCCGATAACTACCGAACATTTTAGGAATTATGTCTCGACCAAATTCATGCGAACTGCTCTTGGCGTTTTCGATCAGGACCTCTTCCAGCACCTCGGGACGAAAGACATAGATGGTAAGGGAAGCCAGATTAGACACCGGTGGGCGGACCTTTTCTCGGTAGTCTAACAAACGACCTCCAAAAGGGGTCTCTTCAGCCACTACCCCTTGACCGAAACGATGGGCCTCTTCTTCGGCCACCGGGGTAAAGGCCACGGTAAGATCGGCTTTATACTCTCGATGGAATTGGATCAAGGGTCGGTAATCCATGTGATAGACGTGATCTCCAGAGAGGATAAGCACCTCTTTGGGGTGCCAGCGCCTGATAAATTCGAGATTTTGATAAACGGCATCAGCGGTGCCTTTATACCAATCCGAGGCCTCGCGACCTTTAAAAGGCGGGAGGATATAGACCCCTCGCCGGCGGCCTACCATGTCCCAAGGGATACCATAATCAAGGTGGTTCATGAGGGAATAAGGGCGATACTGAGAAAGGACTCCGACCATCCAGATCCCGGAGTGCATCAGATTGCTCATAGGAAAATCAATCACTCGATAAAGCCCCCCAAAAGGGACGGCGGCTTTAGGCCGGAAAAAGGTAAGAACCGATAGTTCATCTACCCGCCCCCCAGCCAAGATCATGGCGATCAAGGGAATCCTTGGGGCCTTCAATTCGTCTCTCCCTCGGCTTGAGATTGGCCTTCAGAGGTCGAAGAATAGTCCCCTAAATCTGCCTCTCCTTCAACCCCATCGGTCTCTTCCTCTTTCCCTTTAGACAATTCCTCTTCCATTTCTTCCTTGGCTGCTTCCATCAACTCGTCGAAGTCATCACCCAATTCTTCGCCAAACTCTGTGCCCATTCGTTCCATAAGTTTCATAACGCTTTTGGGGTCGTTCTCGTCTATGGAGCCAAGGAGGGCCGGATCAGCCATGCGTTCCAAGCGTGTATCCATGGAGAGCCGAACTCGGACGCGGGAAATGAGTTTTTTCACCTTTTTGGAACCGCAGTGTTTACAGAAGGGTTCAAAGTTATCGCGATTAAGGACGAGATGATCACACACCTTGCCGCATTCCAGACAGAGATATTCGTAAATAGGCATCTCGTCCTCCTATTTGCGGAAGTGTCGCTCAAGCAAACGGACTAAACTCCTCGTCGAGAAATTGTGGCCACTTTGACCGAGATTCTCAAGGGGAACCTCCGCTCGGGCCTTTTCTCGATGCCCACCGGCAAAACCAAGGGGACCAAAGACCCTAGTAGCCAGTTTTCCAGCATCCTTACGATAACCATCGCAGCGAATAATAACTACCAAGCGATCTTTATATTCCCCGGAGATAAAGACCCAGCCGACTTCATGAACATGGTTAAAGAAATCGGCAATCACCACCAAGATATCCGGATTTGGCACCCGCCCGATATGGGCCAAGAGGCGATTTTTTCTCACTTTAATCTCTTCAAAGGCCCGCCGGAAATACTTTAACTCCGAACGCCTGATGTCCGAGGCCTCGATCTTGTGCAAAAGATGGCGATTCATGCGTTTGAAGAGATATTGGAAACAAAGGACGTCTTGGATAGTGCATTCCTTCTCGAAATTGTTGGTATCGGTCTTGATGCCATAAATAAGGGCCGTGGCCAAAGCCACCGAAGGTTTGATTTTCAAGGTACGTAAATATTCGGAAAGAATGGAAGAAGTGGCCCCGTACTCCGGACGTATATCAACGAAAGGGGCCTCCCAACCGGTGGTTAGGGGATGGTGGTCGATGACGATGTCGTACTGAAATTTCAGAAACTCCGGATTGTGCGAAGGCTGAGAATCGAGGAGGATCTTTTTGTTATACTCCGCCGGCTTAATTTGACGGAGCTTGACCAAAGGGATCTTCAAAAGTTGCATCATGGCCACGTTGTTGACCCGCCGGATCTCGTTTATGTGGGCAATGGTCACCTCGGAAACACGGTGCCTAATGAGCCTCTTCATGGCCAGGGCGCTGGCCATGGCATCTGGATCAGCCCAGATAAGGATCAAAACCCGGTCATCCTTCTTGAAGTTGGAAACCAGGGTCTTGACCCGCTCTCGATTGGATTTAAAACGGGTAATCTTTGGCTCAAGTTTTTCTTCGGAACGATTATTATTGTGGTTTTTAGAATTCTTAGCGTTGGCCATATTACTGATGGTAGATCTTAAAGGATTCGATCTCTTCCTGAAATTCTCTTATTCCTTTCTGGCACAATCTCCTCAGATCCTCCTTTGATCCTTCTAGGAGAACGGCCCTTATGTTTTTGGCCCCAACTATAATGTCAAAAGGCATTTGTCGCCATTCAAATTCATAGGGAGGCCTGCGCCAAGAAAATTCTTCATGGGTTTCTATTATAGCCTTAAGTAAGACTAAAGAGGTAAATACTGGCTCATAAATTTGAGGTTGATAGACCTCTAATCGAAAGCCGTAGCAAAGCCTTCCTTCCCATTTATCAAAAGTAGGGGTAAAGGCCACCTCGTACCACCTTACCCCGGTTATCTCTGAAATAAATAATTTTACCCTATCTTGGTTCAAATACGGAGCCCCGAAGGTCTCAAAGGGCCGGGTAGTCCCTCTCCCTTCAGAAAGGTTGGTCCCCTCAAGGAGAACCTGTCCTGGATAGACCAAGGCCGTCTCCCAAAGAGGCATATTAGGAGAAGGCATCACCCAAGGAAGCCCGGTCTCTAGAAAGATCTCCCCTTGCCAACCTTCCATTTCTACTACGCGGAGACACAGATTAAGATTCTTTTTGTTCAAGAAATATCTAGCCAACTCTCCCATGGTCAGCCCATGACGCATGGGAAGAGGGACTAGGCCCACAAAGGAGAGAAGGTCTTCCTCCAAGATAGGGCCTTCCATACGAAGGCCAAGGGGATTCGGGCGATCAAGAATGACCACTTCTACACCAGCTTGGGCACAGGCCTCCATCGCCAGCAACATAGTCCATATATAGGTGTAGACCCGGCAACCCACATCCTGAAGATCGATCAACAAGACCTCTATCTCCGAAAGATGCTCCGGCCCTGGTCTCAAGCGAGGGCCATAAAGGCTTACCACAGGGAGTCCGGTAACCTTATCGATAAAATCCGCCGAGCTGATCATATTGGCCTGTTTTTCACCGAAGAGCCCATGTTGCGGAGAAAACAAGAGACGAAGCCCTTTCCCAAAACATTGTTTTAGGATGACCCGGGCCTGCCAGCCATCTTTGGTGACCGAGGCCTGATGACACAAAAGCCCCAGCCGGCGATCTCTTAGCCAGGAGGGCCTTTCCTCGGTTATCCTTTCAAGGCCTATCTTTACCATTACAAATAAAAAAGCCGCCCAAAAGGGCGGCTTTTTACCTAAACCAAAGCTAGTTTAATCGATTTCTGGCGGAGGCAAATATTCGGACTCCTTGGCCGCCAATTCTTTGATTTCGTCCACCTTGGCCAAAACGCCCTCAATTACATCTGAGCCGAGAGACTTCTTCTCTGCCACCTGGTTAAAGAGCTCCCTCATAAAGGCCACCGGCACGTCGGTGATGGCCCCACGGGAGTCTACCCGAGCGGTATCAAATTCTTTAAGGATCCTATCCTTCAATTCTTCGGAGACCTCCACGTTTAGACAACGGAGTTCTCCACCAAACATGTACTGGATCTTTTCTTCCAAACCGGTCCCCCGGATCTTACTCATCCGGCTATCGTCCAAAAGCACTACCATAAAATAGGCCATTTTTAACCTCCTCCAAAGGTTTATTTTTTAAAAATCTTCGAGCTCGACTTCCAATTCTTTTTCCTTGTTGATGACGTATTTTTCGTTGCAGAACGGATAACCGAAGCGCTTCCACCATTTCACGATGACCTTATAGACCTCAGGCCGCATAATAATCGCTGGCGGCTGAACACCTTCGGCCACCATGCCACGGAGGAAGCTACCAGAGAGCTTTTCACGCTTGTGCCCGCAGGTCTCACTGTAGGCCATTTCCTTACAGGTCGGACAATAGGAGAATTCACGCATATTCTGAGGCCTGATGTGCAGACCGTAAGGTACATCGGTGGGCGGAGCCGGGAACCCAAAGCTCGGGATACCCTTGGTCCAGAGTATCTGGGTGGCCCACTTGTCGTAGTATTCACCCACCGCCGCATGGTCACGACCAAACATGTGGTGGGTGCAACCCATGTTCTGACGGATGATACCATGGAGAAGAGACTCAAGCGGGTTACCGTATCTCATATCCCAGAGGCACATGCTCACCAGATGACGCTCAGGCTTGATGTACCCACCGAGATTGACGGCTTCATGTCCTTCGACGATGGCCTCGTCCGGATAGTCACCACGACGCTTCACACCGATAATGGCGTTGACCAAGATACCGTGACAAGGCTCAACGTCACCGGTGAAGGCCGCGCACTTCATCAAGAACTCGTGACCCACGTGCGGGACGTTACGGGTCTGGTGGTTGATTACCGTACGCCAACCGCGCTTCTCAAACTCCTCACGGGCCTTGCGCGGCGGATACCAGAAGCGATCAAACGGAGATTTAAACTTGGGTTCGTTAATGATGGTATATTTACCAGCCAAGACGATGGACTCAAGGCTGCGATAGATCACCCAACCGGGGTGTTTCTTGTTGAAAGGCTCCTTGACCACTTCAGGGTTGTCTTCCGGGGTACCAAAGGTCTTATGCGCCAATTCCTCGTGGTTGTCAATTTCCCAAACCTCTTCGATATCAAGGATGGCAAAGGGTTTGCCCTTTAGATTGAGGACCAGACGATCACCAGGACCTACGCCAAGCTTCTTGTAATCTTCCTTGCTGATGTCAAAGACCAAGGGATAAGGGAAGATCCATTCGTTAAGCAAACGACGCTCTTTGAGGATACGCTCTACTTCCGCCTGCTTCATCGAGCCCTCAACCGGGCTGAAGAAGCCATAACAAATGGACATGATCTCACGATAGACATTGCGTACCGGGACCTGGGTTTCGTAATGCAAAGTGGGTTTGATCTCATACGAGGGGCAGCCTTTGATCATCTTTTTCGCCACTTCTTTGTCGGTAATAACCCTTTCCACCAGCCTGCCCC
>CAZKEG010000082.1:0-6160 GCA_964551715.1 uncultured Thermodesulfobacteriota bacterium | reverse complement strand
CCCTGAGGTTCTCCTCTATCACAGAGGCGAGACGCTGGAGCACTTTATTCCCCATCTCATGGCCAAAGCGGTCGTTTACCTCTTTGAAACCGTCCAGATCGAGAAGAACAACCGCCATACGCTGAACTTGAGGCGCTACGGAAGAGAAAAACTCTTTAATACTGGAGAGGGTGTAAGAACCCGTCAGCTCGTCCCTCAGGATCTTCCCTTCACCGTGGAAGAGAAGACCCATCAGACTGGCCAAAAAGCCCTCCAGGGTCTCCAGAATTTGCTTTTCCTGGGACGAGACCCTTCCTTTTACCTTCAAAAAAATATTAGAACTCATTCTCTACCCTTCTGGTATAATTTTTCTCTTTCTTCTTTTGGCTACGCTTGCTTCTTTTTCGCGTTATCGACGTAGTCAAACGCGCTTTTTTCTGGTCTTGGCCTTTGTCTTTTTTTACCTCTCAAGCACCCCTTTTTTGTGCCACTTTTTGGCCAAGCCCTTAGAAAGAGATTACGCCGTACCACCGGTCTCTACGGGAGAATATGCTGCCATTGTCCTTTTGCCTTCTTATATCGACAACCGAGGAGGCTTAAGGCTTTATCAACGCTTTGATCGCGAGACCTGGGTGCGCTTTTGGGCCGCGGTAGAACTCAAACGCCGTTTTCCGCAAACACCTCTTATTATCGTAGGAAATGGTTCCCCGGCTGGTAAGGGGGCTTCTTATTTGGCTGAACTTGCCCGAGCGCTTGACCTTAAAGGGGTTGTTGCCATTAATCCCCCCAAGGATACGGTTTCCAGCCTTAAGGCTTTGGTTCCTCTGTTGGCGGGGAAGAAATTTATCCTGGTCACTAGTGCCTATCATTTGCCGCGAGCGATGTTTTTGGCCCGGCAGATGAGTTTGTCTCCGATTCCTTATCCGGCCTTTTATCTCTCTAGGCCGGGAGTGGAGATCTCCTTTCAGACGTTTTGGCCTCAACCTCATAATATTTTTTATCTCAATCGCGTGGTACACGAATATTTAGGGCTTGCTTTTTATTGGTTGGTAGGGCACATACCCTTCCTATAAAGGGGTTCGCATGAAAGACTGGCACTTGAGAGGTAGAGAGATCCTTGAGGCCTCCCTTGAGGCCAAGAGGCTCTTTTGGGAACGGGAGCAGGAAAAGATCATTGCGGCGGCGAAACGCTTGATCGAAACCTTAAAGGCCGGAGGCAAAATTCTTATCTTTGGGAACGGAGGTAGTGCGGCGGATGCCCAGCACATGGCTGCTGAGCTGGTCAATCGCTTCCGGCGTGATCGCGCTCCTCTCCCGGCCCTGGCCCTTACCACGGATACCTCTATTCTTACGGCCATTGCCAATGATTATTCCTTTGATGAGGTCTTTGCTAAGCAGGTGCAGGCCTTGGGTAATAAAGGAGATGTGGCTTTAGGGATAAGCACCAGCGGGCGGTCGAAGAATGTCCTTTTAGGTTTGGCGGTAGCCCGTGAGCAGGGCCTTTTTACCTTGGGGCTTAGCGGGGGAGACGGAGGAGAGATGGCGGCGGTCTGTGACCTCCTGCTTATCGTCCCTTCCCCTGAGACCCCGCGTATCCAGGAAGGCCATCTTTTCTTTATCCATCTGGTCTGCGAACTCGTCGAGGAGATGCTCTTTGTCAATCTTCGGCAGTGAAGGTAGACTAGGGCCAAATATTTGAGCAACTTTTTGGAAGTCTTTACGGAGGTGAAAGATGCCTATCTATGAATTCGTTTGTGAAGATTGTGGAGAGAGCTTTGAAGAACTGGTCTTAGGAGGAGTGACGGAAGGGATCAAGTGTCCCAAATGCCAGAGTGAAAAGGTTAAAAAGCTTATGTCAGCCTGTGCCTTTAAGAGTGGCGGGAAGTTTGTGGGTAGTTCTTCGGCCTGTGCCTCCTGCAGCGGCGGCACTTGTAGCACCTGTGGTAAGTAGGAGGAAGCCTTGCGGGAGCTTATTCGCGTTGGCACCCGAGGGAGTAAACTGGCCTTGGCCCAGACTAATTGGGTCATAGAGCAAATTAAAAAGCGTTATCCGCATATTCAGGTGGAGACGATCATTATCAAGACCAAAGGAGATAAGATCCTTGACGTGCCCTTGGCCAAGGTCGGAGGCAAGGGGCTCTTTGTCAAGGAGATTGAAGAGGCCCTTTTGCGGGAAGAGATAGATTTGGCCGTCCACAGCATGAAAGACGTGCCTACTGAACTCCCCGAGGGGTTAGAGATAGCCATCATCCCTGAGAGGGAAAGCCCTTTTGATGTCCTTATTTCCCGGGAAAACCTTTCCTTTGAAGGACTTCCTCCTGGGGCAAGGGTGGGGACGAGCAGCCTTCGGCGCACGGCCCAGCTTCGGGCCAAGCGTCCGGATTTGCAGATTGAAAACCTGCGCGGCAATCTCGATACCCGTTTGCGCAAACTATCTGAGGGTCTTTACGAGGCCATCATCGTGGCGGAGGCCGGGCTTTTGCGTCTAGGGCTGGGAGACACCCCGCGGGAGCGTTTTTCTCCTGAGGTCATGCTTCCGGCCATTGGTCAGGGGGCCTTGGCCATCGAGATCCGTAAGGCTGATACCGAGCTACGTGAGGGGCTTTCTTTCTTGCACCATGAAGAGACCGCCGTGGCAGTGGCGGCAGAAAGGGCCTTTCTTGAGCGTCTGGGAGGGGGGTGCCAAGTACCTTTGGCGGCTTATGCCTGTTTTAACGGAGGAAACTTGGTAGTTGAAGCCTTAATCGCTGATCCCTCAGGCGAGCCGCTTTTGCGGGATAAACTCGAAGGCCCGCCTTCGCAAGCGGCGGAGATGGGACGTCGCTTGGCGGAAGAACTCCTTTCCCGAGGGGGGCAGAAGATCTTGGAAAAAGTCTACGGGAGCGCCTGATGAAGGGGAAGGTCTATCTCATCGGTGCTGGCCCGGGAGATCCGAATCTTATTACCCTTAAGGCAGTCAAGGCCATTAAGCGGGCTGACGTGGTGGTTTATGATTATTTGGCCAATCCCCGTCTTTTGGGTTATGCCCGTCCTGAGGCGGAAAAGATATACGTGGGCAAGAAAGGGGGGTGTCATACCCTTTCCCAAGAAGGCATTAATCAGCTCCTGGTTAATAAGGCCAAGGAAGGGAAGATCGTGGCCCGCCTCAAAGGAGGTGATCCGTTTCTCTTTGGCCGTGGAGGCGAGGAGGCCGAGGTCTTGGTGGAGTCCGGCATTTCTTTTGAGGTAATCCCTGGGGTGACTTCGGCCATTGCCGCCCCGGCCTATGCCGGTATCCCGGTGACCCATCGTGAACACACCTCGACCTTTTCCATGGTTACCGGTCATGAAGACCCAACTAAAGAGAGTTCCGCCATCGATTGGGCGGCTTTGGCCAAGATTGGGACCATAGCCTTTCTGATGGGTATGAAGAATCTCCCACGTATTTGCGAAAATTTGGTGCGCGAGGGCAAGTCCCCAGAGACTCCGGTAGCGGTAATCCAATGGGGTAGTACGCCTCGGCAGCGGGTGGTCACCGGCACTTTGGCTGATATTGTCGATCGGGTGCAGGAGGCAGGGCTTGGCCCACCTTCCATCATCCTGGTCGGTGAGGTGGTAAGGTTACGAGAAAAACTCAATTGGTTTGAGAAAAGCCCCCTTTTTGGTCGACGTATTCTGGTGACCCGGACGCGAGAGCAGGCAAGTTCTTTAGTTGAGGCCCTAGAGGATTTGGGGGCCGAGTGCTTGGAGGTCCCCACCATAAAGATTAGGCCCCTTGAGGATTATCAGGTCCTTGATCAGGCCCTTAGTGAGTTGAAATCCTTTGATTGGGTGGTCTTTACCTCGGTAAACGGGGTCAAATATTTTTTTGAGCGGTTGTTTGCCGCGGGCAAAGACGTCCGGGCCTTGGCTTCGGCTAAGCTTGCCGCCATCGGACAGGCCACCGCTGAGGCTCTTAAGGATTACGGATTGCAGGTAGATCTCTTACCGCAGGAATTTCGGGCCGAAGGTCTGATCGCTGCCTTTGAGGAGATCGGGGTCGCGGACAAGAAAATTCTTATTCCCAGGGCCTTAGAAGCGCGAGAGATCTTACCGCAGAAACTAAGAGAGATGGGGGCTGAGGTCATCGTAGCCCCGGCTTATCAGACGGTGCTGCCAGAGGAAGAGGCTGAGCGGGCCAAGGAATTGTTAAGTAAAGGAGTGGATGTAGTCACCTTTACCAGTTCTTCTACGGCCAGAAATCTTTTGGCTATGCTTGGCGAAGAGAGCAAAAAACTCCTTTCCAGAGTGGTTCTTGCCTCTATTGGGCCGATTACTAGTGAAACCTTGAAAAGGGCGGGTTTCCCTCCCCAAATTGAGGCCCAAGAATTTACTATCCCCGGCCTAGTGAGGGCTATCAGGGAATATTTTGTTTCACATTAAGCAAGTAGATCCGTTCAAAAAACGGGAACGGGTCCAAAGCCATTTTGGCCGGGTCTTAGATAATCTCAAAGACATCTCTTTTATTTTGTGCTATCTAATCCACTAAGTCTCGTCAAAGGAGGGAAACGATGAAGATCTATTATGACCAAGACGCTGATCTCTCGATGCTTGAGAACCAGACTATTTGCGTCCTTGGTTACGGGAGTCAGGGGCATGCCCATGCGCTTAATTTGCGTGATAGCGGCCTGAAGGTCATTGTTGGGTTGCGCCAAGGCGGTCCCAGTTATGAGAAGGCCAAGGCCGATGGCTTTGATCCCCTTCCGCCCGCGGAGGCTTGTGCCAAGGCTGATGTCATCATGGTGCTTGTGCCAGATCAGATCCAGCCGCAGATCTACAATGAGGCCATTAAGCCCAATCTTTCCGCAGGCAAGATGCTTATGTTTGCCCATGGTTTTAATATCCATTTTGGGCAAATTGTTCCTCCTCCTGATGTGGACGTGACCATGGTGGCCCCTAAGGGGCCTGGGCATTTGGTCCGCCGAGAGTACGAGCGAGGGGCTGGGGTGCCTTGTCTAGTTGCTGTTCAGCAGGACGCTACGGGAAAGGCCTTAAAACGGGCCTTGGCCTATGCCAAGGGTATCGGAGGCACTAGGGCTGGGGTCTTGGAGACCACCTTTCGGGAAGAGACAGAGACTGATCTTTTCGGTGAACAATGCGTACTATGTGGAGGGGTGTCTGCCCTCATCAAGGCCGGGTTTGAGACCTTGGTTGAGGCCGGTTATCAGCCGGAGATCGCCTTTTTCGAATGTTGTCACGAATTGAAACTCATTGTGGACTTAATCTATGAAGGTGGTTTGGCCTTTATGCGTTATTCTATCAGCGATACAGCAGAATATGGTGATCTCACCCGGGGGCCGCGGATTATCAACGAAGAAGTGAAAAAGGAAATGAGGCGCATCTTGGAAGAGATTCAGTCTGGTCGATTTGCCAGGGAATGGATTTTAGAAAATCAGGCCAATCGTCCGGTCATGAATGCCCTCCGTCGTCGAGAAGCCGAGCACCCTATCGAAGAGGTAGGGGCCAAACTGCGGGCCATGATGCCCTGGTTGAAGAAAAAATAATAGAAAAGGGCGGTCCAGGCCGCCCTTTTATTATCTAATCATTTGTATTCTCCCAAGAAATTTTAAAATAAGGGATATTTAGACTTGACCGTTATTCCCAATTGTATATAGCGTTTTAAAATCTTAGTGTTTAGATAATATTTTTGTAAATAATTATAGTGTAAAATTGCTAATATAATTGGATGAAATGTCTCTTTAAATAGTGGTATTATATTTGTAGATATACTTATTAGAAGATCCTAAATAATAAGAAGATATAAGTGCGGAAAATACAGATATTTGTGGTAATCTTTGTTGTTTTTCTATCTAAATTTAGTTTTGCTAGTGATGTTTTGTTAGTTTTTGCTGGGGCAGGGATGCGGTTGCCTTTGAACGATATAGGTAAACAATTTAAAAAACTATATGGAACAGAGGTTATCTATGATTATGAAGGTGGTGGACGTTTAGGTAATAAAATTTTAGCCGGTCAAAGGCCTGATATCTTTATTCCTGGAGGAGAAAAATGGGCCAAATTGCTCAAGAATAAAGGTTATGTAAAATCTTATCGTCCTATCGCTCTACATATTCCTGTGATTATTACACCTATTGGCGATACTAAAGTAAATAGTTTACAAGATTTTCTAAAAAAAGATGTATACCTAGTTTTAGGTGATAATAAG
>CAZKEG010000081.1:0-6224 GCA_964551715.1 uncultured Thermodesulfobacteriota bacterium | reverse complement strand
AAGCGAGAGGCTATAAAATGAATTAAAGATAGCAGATGCGATTTTTGAAAAATTTAAAATAGGGTGTCTTTTGAAGCAGAAAAATCCTGGGAATAGCCTAAATTTTCCTTGACAGTACCATGTATTTTCCCCTCGACGTTTATTTCGACTGACCAACATTTTGGAAGGTCTCTTATTATCTTTCACCGCTCAAGTCTGACAGAATTATTTCCGTGATTTCAAGAAAGATTAATTATATTTTTTCTTGATTTTACAGAAAAATTTGTGTAAATATTTCCGTAAAAATGATCCGTATTGCAGGAGATGCCTTGGAAAAGGCCCTTATTGAAAAGCTGATTCTTGATTTTCATGAACAAGCAAAGGAAGGTCTACTCCCACAACCCGTTCCTCGGGAGGAACGACTTTCCTTTATTCCCCGAAAGGTGGATACAGTAATTGGTGTGCGACGTGGGGGCAAAACTTGGTTCCTATTTCAAATCATGCGAGAGCTAGCCCCCCGTATTCCTTGGGAACGCATTCTCTATTTGAACTTCGAAGATGAAAGGCTTTATTCCTTAAAAATGCAAGATCTGCATCTCATCGAAGAAACCTTTTACGAGCTTTATCCTCAAAGTGCCGAAGAGCTTTGTTATTTTTTCTTTGACGAGATTCAAAATGTTACTGGCTGGGAACGCTATGTTAGACGATTGATTGATACCGGTCAAATACAGGTGGTGATCACTGGTTCATCAGCTAGATTGCTCGGTCAGGAAATAAGCACTTCTCTCCGAGGACGTTCCTTACCTACAGAAATCTACCCCCTGAGTTTTCGAGAATTCCTTCGTTTTCACGGGGTCAAGCCCCCTATGAGGAGGGAACTCGGCCTCAAGACAAGGGCAAAGCTTTCCGCCCTATTCAAGAAATTTCTGTTGATCGGTGGTTTTCCAGAAGTGCAAAACCTTTCAGAAATGGATCGTCTTCGAGTGCTTCAAGAATATTTCCGCTCCATAATGTATCGCGATATAGTCGAGCGTTATAACATTCGACAAATAATCCCTTTAAAAAATTTCATGCTCTATCTCATATCCTCTGTAGGAAAACAATTCACGGTAAACAGGGTGTATCAACATCTGCGATCCCTACAGATAAAAGTTGATAAAAATCAGCTTTATAATTACCTAAACTATCTTAAAGATGCTTACTTTTGTTTCGTCTTAGAAATCTTTTCGAAATCACCTAGAGTTAGACAGATAAATTCATCAAAAATTTATTTAATTGATACCGGCCTTTGGCTGGCCCTCAAACCCAGTGTTGATCCCGACTGGGGCATCCTTTTAGAAAATTTCGTCTTTTTAGAGCTTAAACGCCGCCATTTTCAGCTCTTTTATTATCGAACCAAGACTCGTAAAGAAATAGATCTGGTGGCTATCTCTGAAACCACAGGAAAGAGAGCCCTAATTCAGGTGGCCTTTGAAGTTTCTCAAAAAGAAACTTTTGAGAGAGAGATTTCGGCCCTTTTTGAGGCTAGTGAGGAAACAGGTATTACCGATCTCTTTCTCATAAATGCCCATGAGGAGAAGAGCTTTATTCAGAGTAACATGCGTATAAGACTTGTGCCGGCCTGGAAATTCGGCCTTATGCCAGAAGAAATCCTATTGGAAAGCTGATACTTCCTACAAAAAGGGACTTTCTCTTGAAAATCCCATCTCTCGTCCTAAGATAACGCGCAAACCCATGGAGAATCTAAGGTGGAAAAGAAACCAGTCTTAGCCATAGAGACCTCGGGACCTTGCGGCGGAGTGGCCATTGTAGGGGAGGAAGTCTTAGGCGAAGTGGTCCTTTCTTCCTCAGAGACACACTCCAAGCGTCTCCTTTCCGCGACTGACTATCTCTTAAAGCGCCTGGGGTTTAAATTGCAAGATCTTTCCGCTATAGCGGTAAGCCTTGGGCCAGGGAGTTTTACCGGCCTTCGGATAGGGCTGGCTACCGCCAAGGGGCTTTGTCTCGGGGCAGGCCTTCCGCTGGTGGGGGTGGGTACTCTTGAGGCCTTGGCGGCCAATGTTTATTTTGCGCCTTATCCTGTCTGCCCGGTGCTTGATGCCCGACGCAAACAGGTCTACACCGCCCTCTATCGTTTCAAAGATGGGCAATTAGAGGCGCTCTTGCCCCCTTCCCTCCTTTCCCCGGAAAAACTGCTTTCTTTTATCCGAGAAAAGACCCTCTTCTTGGGCGATGGCCTGAAACCATACGGAGAATATCTAGCCAAGGCCCTTCGAGAGAAGTTTATTCCTGCCCCTCCTCATCTCGCCCACGCTAGGCCAGCGACAGTGGGTTATCTAGGCTGGAAGAGGATCTTGCGTAACGAGACTAATGATCCGCAAAGTCTTCTTCCTATCTACTTGAGGCCTTCGGAGGCCGAACTCAAGTTCATCGAGAGGCGCTGATGTGGCTCTGGTTGCTTAAACGTCTAGCCGGGCTTCTGATCACTTTTTGGGGGATCACCTTAATCTCTTTCTTTATTATTCACCTTGCCCCAGGAGAACCCATAAGCCCCATGGCTGACTTTAACCCCAAATTTACCCCGGAGATGCGCGAACGCCTCCGGGCCCAATACGGCCTGGATAAACCCCTTTATGTCCAATATCTAAAGTGGATGAAGGGGCTCATGACCTTGGACTTGGGCCGATCGTTTGCCCCCGACCGCCGTCCGGTATGGGAAAAGATCAAGGAGCGCCTGCCCATTACTTTGCTCATTAATGTGCTCTCCATGATCATCATCTTTGTGGTGGCGGTGCCCTTGGGGGTGGCCTCGGCCGTACGCGAAGGGAGCCTCTTTGATCGAGCAACCACGGTCCTGGTCTTTGTCGGTTACGCCATGCCCGGTTTCTGGCTGGCCCTCCTCCTCATGATGCTCCTCGGTATCAAGTGGCACTTGCTTCCCATTTCTGGGCTTCACAGCCTCATGGGTTATGAACAGATGAGTTTTTGGGAAAAGGTCCTTGATTGGACGAAACACTTGATCATCCCGCTCTTTGTCTCTGCCTTTGGGGGCCTGGCCGGGCTTTCGCGGTTTATGCGTTCTTCAATGATTGAGGCCTTAAGGCAGGACTATATCACCACCGCCAGGGCCAAAGGCCTCCCTGAACGGGTAGTCATTTATAAACACGCCTTAAGGAATGCTTTGCTTCCAGTGATCACTATCTTGGGGCTTTCTATCCCTGGGCTTGTGGGAGGAAGCGTCATCTTTGAATCTATCTTTAGCATTCCAGGGGTAGGACAGCTCATGTGGCAGGCGGTCATGGCCAGAGACTATCCGGTGATCATGGGCAACTTAGTCATTGTCTCCGTGCTCACTTTGCTCGGCAACCTGATCGCCGACATCTGCTATGCCTTGGCTGATCCTCGTATTCGACTTGGAGGACGGTAGTGGGCGGACTGAGTGAAATTCTGAAAAACTTGCTCCGGCACCCCTTGGGGCTTGCTGGGAGCCTAATCGTCCTTACCTTGGTGTTGGTCGCCGTCTTCGCTCCAGTCGTTGTCCCTTACAACCCTTTGGCCATCAATGTAGCCCATGTCCTCGAACCTCCAAGCCGTCTACACCCTTGTGGCACCGATCTTTTGGGACGGGATGTCCTCTCTCGCCTTATCTACGGGGCAAGGATCTCTCTCGAGGTAGGGATCTTGGCCGTAGGCATTTCCTTGGCCATCGGAGTGGTGCTTGGGGCTATGGCCGGATACTACGGGGGCTGGGTTGATGGCCTTATCTCGCGCTTTATCGACATTATGCTCTGTTTTCCAACTATCTTTCTTATCTTGGCGGTTATCGCTTATCTGGAGCCTTCTATCTTGAACATTATGATCGTCATTGGGCTCACTAGCTGGATGGGGGTGGCCCGCCTGGTCCGGGCCGAATTTTTAAGCCTTAAGGAACGTGAATTCGTGCTGGCGGAGCGGGCCCTGGGGGCCAGTAATTTACGAATCATCTTCCACCACATATTACCTAATGCCCTTCCCCCGATCCTGGTCTCCGCCACCCTCGGGGTGGGAAGTGCCATTTTGGTCGAATCTGCCCTCTCTTTTTTGGGCCTAGGGGTGCAACCACCAACCCCTTCCTGGGGAAACATGCTTACCGAAGGGAAAGACACTCTGGAGATTGCCTGGTGGCTCTCAGTCTTTCCGGGATTGGCTATCTTGATCACGGTGCTTGGCTTTAACCTCTTAGGCGAGGCCCTCCAAGAGATTACCGATCCTCGACGACAGGGTGTATCCAAAAGTTGACTGTAATTAGACCGTGTTTATTGTCTAAATTGAGGTTACAACTCAATAAAAGGGGGGTGGAAAGATGGCCGAATTAGTACCTTGGCGTCCACTGAGGGATTTAAAGAGGGAGATGGATCGTTTGTGGAATGAATTTTTTGGCCGGGAGACCTTGCCGGAGCCCTTTGAGACGGAATGGGTACCGGCTTTGGATATCTCGGAGACCAAAGATGCCGTTATCGTTCGGGCTGATGTGCCTGGAATCGATCCGGATGACCTTGAGATTACCATTTCCGGAAATCTCCTGACCATTCGCGGTGAGAAGAAGCAAGAACGAGAGGAGAAGGGTGAGAACTTCTATCGGATAGAGCGGAGCTATGGTAGCTTTGTGCGCTCGGTCCAAATCCCAACTGATATTGATCCCGAAAAGATCGAAGCCACTTATAAAAATGGCGTTTTAAAGATCACTTTACCTAAAAAGGCTGAGGCCAAAGGCAAGCAGATCCCCGTCAAAGTAGAAAAGTAGGTCGACCTCCCGCAGGCCTGCCCAGATGGGCAGGCTTTTTCTGTATTTATGGATTCACCTTCGGTTGATCTCTTGACGATCCTAGAATAGGATGCCAATCTCTAAATAGCTCCTGCGGGAGTGGCGGAATTGGTAGACGCTGCGGACTTAGGATCCGCTGGGGTTATTCCCCGTGGGGGTTCAAGTCCCCCCTCCCGCACCAAGAGAAAAACATGAACTTAACCAAAGAAAATTTATCTAGTTTTCTTGTCCTTCTTTTTCTTTGTTTTTTGCCTTTAAGCCTTAAGGCACAGACAAAGGAAACAAAACTACCTAGTCCTGTCACCCGTGTTGATATCTATCAGAATGCCGTCTTTGTTTACGAAACCTTTCGGGTACACCCCGGTGAAAATAATCTTTGTCTTTCCGCGGTTTCAAACTCTTGGAATCTGACCCCGGAAGGGCTTTCTTTTTCCCTTACAAAGGGTTTTCAAGTGGTTGAATTTAGCCTCTATCAAAAAGAGGAAAAAGAAGGCATTTTCGAAAAAATTAAAGAGCTAGAAGAAAAGATAAGGGATCTCAGTAATCAACGTGATATCTTACTCAAAGAGACAGAAATCATCGAAAATTTTATTAAAAACAGTCTTAAACTCAACGAATTTCCTTCTTGGCAAACATTTACTCAATACCTTTCTTCTTACAGTGAGAAACTGTCGAGGATCAACAAGATAAATAAACTCATTCAAGAACTAAAGAAAAAGCTTCAAGAACTCCGTTCCATGTTGGCTGGCAAGAAATATACTTGTCTTAGGATTGTTCTGGCGACTCCAGATGTATCTTCTAAGAAAGAATTTCCTGAAGGTTACTTAACGCTAAGATATCTGGCACCCAATATTGTTGATTATCATTTTGTAAATGAATATCATCTCGATACTCAGACTAAAACGGTTTCTCTTTTTAGGAAGCTTTATTTAAAACAAAAGACGGGAAAACCGTGGAGAAATGTAACCGTAAATTTTTACCCGCAGAGGATGTCTTTTCGCATTGCTCCGAATCCTTTTTGTCCACAATACATAGACGAAGTGTGGACCACCAAATCTTTCCCAAAAGGACTGGAGATTAGAAAATTGTCCAAAATGAAGACAAGTACTTTGGCCGGAGAAAGAGCGCAATCACTTCAAGTTAAGGAAGTAAAGGAAGCGGTATTTGATTATGTACACATTGAACACGTAAACGCCGCTCCGGGAAAAGAAACTCTGATAAGTCTTCCGGCAAAGGATATTCAAGTTGAGAAACTAATGGTTGAGGTACCGCTTTACGATACACCACAGGCCTTTTTCAAGGCTCGTATTAAGCCAAAATTTACCCTTCCTTATGGTAGAGCCCATTTCTTTGTCGACCGAACCTATATCGGTGAATGGTCATCACCAAAAGCTAGGCCGAACGAGGCCATAAATATCTATTTTGGCAAGGCCTATGGAAT
>CAZKEG010000080.1:0-6340 GCA_964551715.1 uncultured Thermodesulfobacteriota bacterium | reverse complement strand
TTAAGCAAGGCAGCCAGACTATCTGCTGGAATGGGTAAGAAAATCTCTTGATCGGTCACTACTTCATATTGCAAGGCCCGACAGCCTCGGCTCCCAAGCCGGAAAAAATCCACCACCAATTCTTCGGCTAGCGAGGAGGCCTCTCCTAACAACGCCTTTTCCAGGCGCCTTGAGTCCTCCGCCTTTAAGGGGCCTCCCCAGCCGGGTATGACCCAAGCCATTCCAGATGAACGCAGATCTTTTGTAGTTCCTCCAAACATTCTTTTACTATCGGATCGGTGGCATGTCCTTCACAATCCAAAAAGAAGAGATACCGCCAGGGCTCGCTCTTGGCCGGGCGGCTTTCGATCTTGCTGAGATTAATGCCCCGCTGGGCAAAACAACTCAAGACCTCAAACAGAGCCCCCGGACGATCAGGCACACTAAAGAAGAGAGAGGTCTTGTCCTTCCCAGTTGGTTCGGGATTTATCTTTCCTATGATCCAAAAACGAGTGACGTTACCCCGAAAATCTTCGATGTGAGCGGCGACCACCTGGAGATGATAAGTCCGAGCCGCCAAGGGGCTGGCGATAGCAGCCACCGAAGGATCTACTGCGGCCCAGCGGGCGGCAAAGGCGGTAGAAGAGACCTCTTCTACCGCCACCGAGGGGAGATTTTTGCGTAACCATCGACGGCATTGGGCCAAGGCATGGGGGTGCGAAAGGACCTTTTTGATGTCTTCACGACGCCCGGTCTGGTTTAAAAGCTCATGGGTGATGGGGACGTAGATCTCACCGCAAATATGGAGCTTATAATCAGAAAAGGCATCTAAAGTGGTCGAGACCGTGCCTTCGATGGAGTTTTCCACCGGAACGACTCCGAATTGTACCCGACCGCTTTCTACTTCTTCAAAGACATCCAAGACCGACTCAAGGGGCACAAAATCCGCCGCATGACCAAAAAATTTGATGGCCGCCATGTGGCTAAAGGTGGCCTCAGGCCCCAAGTAGGCCACCTTTTGGTATTCCTGGGCCTGACGGCAGGTGTTGATGATCTCCAGATAGATGGCCTTAAGGCTCTCTTCTGGAAAGGCCCCTTTGTTTTCCTTAAGGATGCGTTCAAGCAAAAGACGTTCACGCCCGAGGTCAAGGATGGTCCGCCCAAGCTTGCGCTTAAGCTCACCCACCTCGCGGACGATCTCAAAACGTCGCTTAAGACAAGAAAGAATTTGTTTATCTAAGTCGTCTATCTCGTGTCGTAGCTCTTCAAGCCTTTTTTCGATGGTCTTTTCTTCGCTCATAGCCAACCTCTTTTAATATAAGTTAGCCCCTCTGTGTTTGATCTCAAGTCTACCTACGCCCTGGCCAGGGTCGACACTTCTTACACGGACAATAGCCCTCAAAAAAGGCCTCTTTCATGTGGTGAAAGATGACTAGATTACGCCTTGAAGTGTGCCGACCATAAGGGCAATTTGGACGGTGGAAACGTCGCGACTTTTTGTTGCCGATATAATAAGGCTCTCCTCGAAAATAATCCCCGGCCCAAAGCCCTTGCCGGAGGCGTATGGCCCGTCTCTGATCACGTAGAAGCTTCTCGTAATATTTGGTATTCGGAGGCATATAGCAGACAAAGGCCAGACCTGCCTTGACCAATTCCTCTTGGACAAAGGTCCCGTCTGGCAGGAAGACATAGGCCAGGAGACGACCGAAACGATCTCTCTTCTCTTCGGCCCATTCAAGAATCACCCGTTTGTTTTTGACCAACCGGATATTGGCCCTAAGCGCCTCGTAACCAAAGGGCTCTCCTGGTTCATCATCATGACGTATCTCCGGGGCATTGATCCCGGCGTAGCGTACTTTCTGGCCATTTTCAAGGACAATGGTATCGCCATCAATTACCCAGCGGACATAATGGGCCTCCTTCTTGCCGGCACCAGCGCTACAGGCCCAAAGCAAGGCGAACAGCCAAAAGACGACCAAAAACCTCTTCATAAGATCACCTCTTCCAAATTTTCCGGGACTTTACCACCCAGACGACGCCTAAAGATCTCTGGATGTCTGGTATGTATCGGAATGACTATCTCTGGAGAAAGGGCCTCAATCAGGGCAAAGATCTCCTCTTCGGTGGCATGACTTGAGGCGTGGAGAGAAAACGATCTTTCTTCCCAACCAAAAGGGGTGAGCTTAAGATAATTAAGCCAATTTAAAAGACGCCTTTGATCAAAGAGTTGCTCCTCGGTAAAGGGTTCTCCTTGGGCGTGGAGATAAAGACCTCCTTTGAGCGCTTCAGGGGCAAGATCCAGGAGATGGGAAATATTCCAGAGCCCTAGGGCCAGAACAAAGGCGCCTGGATCGCTGGCTACTTCTCGTGAAGTAACCAAAAAGGAGGCATAACGCTCAAGGATGAGTTTCTCAGGCTGGGAAAGGCTGGCCTTGGGTTCGGGATAAAGACCAAGGGGGGCCTCTCTAAGATGGGCAAAGAGAGGACTCCCGGCCGCCTCAACCGCCAGGACCAGCCAAAAATCCCTGGGCAGGAGTAATACTCGCCGCCCAGCCTCCGAAGCCGCCAAAAGGAGGTTGCGCAGACGTTCAAGATGAAGAGAAGGGAAATCTGTCACCACTAGGCGCCCTCTGGCCGAAGAAAGGGCCTGAAAGAAGGCAGCAAGCACCTCTCCTTCATTGGTAAGCAGGGCGCGTTCCTCACCCACATTGGTCCCCTCGATGATTAGGACCCGAGGACGCAGGCCCTCAAGTCGCCGCAAAAAGGCCTCAAGCGAGTCTTCCCCTAGACCAAAACGCAGGTCTCCGGTGTAAATCACCGGCCCTTCTGGGGTATCGATTCTGACCATGGCCGAACCCGGCACAGAATGATAGACCGGAAGGAGGCTAATACCCTCGGGAAATCCTTCCCTCAGGACCCGGGTGGGATCAGGAAGACTCACCCCTTCACCCTCGCCCATAAGCCAAAAATCTCGAAGAGAAGAGGGCACCTGAGGGAGACGAAAAATCCGCCAACGACGGCTCTGGCGTAAGGCTTGGAGGACGTGATGCCCAGCCTGGGAGCGACTCTCTCTGGGCCTTATGGCCACCCATTCCCGCCAGAATTCTGTCATCCCTGAGACCTGTAAGGCCTTAAGGAGGGCCGCTGTCTCCGGAGTAGCTATAAGGGGAAAATCCTCTCGCAAAAGACCGACTAGACCATAATGATCCAGGTGGGCATGGGTGAGGATCACCCCTTTTAGCTCACAGGGAGAGAGGGTTAACTCCAGATCCGGCGGGCAAAGATCCAGACGATACCAATCAAAAGGGGGGAGGAAGCCCAATTTGAAAAAATCCGTGAGTCCGCGGGCTGTTCGTGGCCGCAAAAATTCCTCAAAGAAGAGTCGGAAACGAAAGAGATCCAATCCAAAATCAAGGAGTAACCCTTGTCCTTCCTGTTCTAGGAGGATCTTGTTCCCACCGATCTGTCGTAAGCCACCAAGTATCCTAAGCCTAACCATCCCTTTCCTTTAAACCAATTTCCCCAAACGAAGCAAAATTTATCATGGCCCTATCGAGGACATGCATCCAAATACAAAAGGAGTGGAATGATTATTTTCGTTGCCGAAGCACTGCTCGTACCTGCCCTACGAGATAAAGAGATCCAGTAACTAGAAGTGGTAGGTTTGATCCTTTAAGCGCCTCTTCTAAGGCCTCTTCCCAAGAATTTTTGAAGACAAAGGAGTTATGAAAAAGGACTCCTTCTTTTTGGGCCCTCTCCAGGTGCTCTTGCCATTCTTTGATGGTGACCGGTTTCCGCGGACCAGGTGGCTCGCACAAAAAGACCCTTTCCGCCTTGGGAAGAAGGGCCTTAAGCATCTCGAGATAAGGCTTGGTGCCGCCTTCATCTGAAGCGGCAAAGAGGAGATGGTAGCGTTTGATCCCTTCTTCATGAAGGGTTTCAAGCAAGGCCTTAATCCCATCAAGGTTATGGGCACCATCCAGAATAACGAGGCGTGGGAGCCTTAACGTCTCGTAGCGTCCGGGCCAGACCACATGTCTTAAGGCCTGACGCACGGCTTCTTCCTGGAAAGGGAATCCCTTCTCTTCAAGAAGCTCGAAGGCCTTTAGGGCCAGGGCCATGTTTATTGGTTGAAAGCGTCCCCTAAGGCTCAACCCAAGCCCTGAAAGTCGGCGGTTGCCCTGGTAAAGAAAACCACCTTGAGAAGGAATAATTCGAAAGTCCTTATCAAATCGAAAGAGCGGGGCCGAAAGGCTTTGGGCCCTGTTTGCGATGACTTCAAGGGCCTCCGGGCTTACCGGCCCGACCACCACCGGGCGTCTTTCTTTAATGATACCGGCCTTTTCCGCGGCGATCTGCGGGATGGTCTCCCCGAGATAGGCCTGATGATCAAGGCCGATATTAGTAATTACCGTGACCTCGGGGGCTAGAACATTGGTGGCATCAAGCCGCCCACCGAGTCCACATTCTACTACCGCAAGCTCCACCCCTTCTTCGGCAAAGTAGAGAAAGGCCAGGGCGGTGGTAAGCTCGAAATAAGTGGCCGGGAGTTCCCCAAGGGCCTTGCGTACCCGGGCGCAGAGGGCGGCAAAGCGCTCTTCAGAAATCGGTTTTCCATCCACCACGAAGCGTTCGCAGACCGAGACCAGGTGCGGCGAAGTATAGAGCCCGGTCTTTACTCCGTGGTGTCTAAGAAGGCTTTCAAGGATGGCGGCGGTAGAACCCTTGCCGTTGGTGCCGGCGATGTGCACCGCCTGAAAGGACTTCTCCGGATGGCCGAGGCGGGAAAGCAAGCTCGTGATGCGCTCAAGCCCAGGTTTTATGCCGTGAAATTGAAAACCCGAAAGCCATTTAAAGGCCTCTTTGAAGGTCATCTCTCCCTTCCCTCTGTATTTTGAAGGAGGTCCAGACTCCTAAGATAGCTAACAAGGCCGTGGTCAAATCAGGTGTACGTCCCTGGATAAAGATCTGCCCGCTCTCTGCCAAGACACTCAGACCAAAGGCCCCTAAGAGGGCCTTCTTAAGGGAAGATTGGCCTTCCGAGCCCCAAATAAGGCCCCAGGCAAAGAAGATAAGCAGGATCTCTAAGAGGTGAAAAAGGGCCCCTAGAGTAAAGTTTCGAAAATAAAAAAAGAAAGGAAGCCAGGCCTTACCAGAAAGAAAGGGGTTCCGCCATCGAAAGGGATACCAAGCCTCAAACAGGAGACAGATAGCAAAAAGAAACAAGGCCCCTTTTTTCCGAAATCTTTGGGGAAGGTTCCTTAGGATGAGATAAAAGAAAAGAGAGAGCAAGATTCTCGCCAGGGCCTTGCTCAAAGAAAGGGTGACCGGGCATACCCAAATTCGACCGATCTCTAAGAGACCAGCCAAAAAGGTAACCAAAATAGCCCCGCCTAAAGGGGAAACAGAAGGCCACCAAAGGCCGGTTAGGGCCAAAAAATAGGCTGGCCAAAAGAGATTTGCCCAGGAAAAGGAAAAAGTGACTGATTTCAGATGGGCTTTCAGTTCCCCAAGATCAAAGGTGAAGTCAAAGGGCTCATAGAGTAAAAAGAAAGCCGTACCCAAGAAGACAAGAGCCTTGGGAAGGGGTTTGGGCAAAAGGTGATCAAACGCCGTGAGCGAGGCTAACCCGGCCCCCAAACAGGCCCCAGTCAGGTTGGCCAGGATGTCCATCAAGGCCGCGTTTCGTTCCGGAATAAAGAGTTGCAAAAATTCTACGGTAAAACTGAGAGCAAAGGCCAAAGAGATAATCCACAACAAGCGTCTCACCCAGCTCAAATGGTTTAAAAACTTGGCTAGTCCAAAACCAAAAGGAAGGAAGAAAAGGACATTGCTCAAAAAATCCAGACGAGAATGATGTTTGACCCACGGAAGGGTAAGATCAAAACGACCAAGGGCCTGATCAAAGGGGATGGCAAAATGGAAAGGATAGAGGGTAAGGTAGAAGATACCCAAGACGGTGATCGAACAAAATCCAAACCATTTTCTTTGGGACGAACTCTTGGGAAACATCTTAAAGCAAGGTTATCCTACCAGAAGGAAAAAGATGGTTACAGGTAATTTTTTGATTTCCTTTGGAGGAAAGACTTGATTTTATTTCGCTATATCGGGCGGGAAATACTCAAAAATTTCCTGGGCAGTTTGTTGGTTCTAAACGGCCTCCTGCTCATCACGCGCTTTACCGCCCTGTTGGTCACCTTGGCCTCCGAACACCTTACTCAACAAGATTACCTCAGATTATTTGTCTATTTGGCCTCCTTTTTTCTGACTTTTACCATTCCCCTGGCCGCTTTGGTGGGTGTGGTCTTGAGTTTTATGCGCCTTTCTCAAGACCAAGAGATCTTGGCCTTTGAAAGCCTGG
>CAZKEG010000079.1:0-6382 GCA_964551715.1 uncultured Thermodesulfobacteriota bacterium | reverse complement strand
AGATATGCTGAAATTCCTCTCACTCAAGGTGGAACTAAAGGCGTAGCCCTAATTAGGGCCAGGCGCTAAATCGGGATTAATTCGGGGATTTTAGTATCTCGGTTTTTACCGAGCGACGAAATTTATGAGCCTTCCGGGTACATAGATGACCTTTTTGATCTCCTTGCCCTCAAGGTGACGCTTGACCTTGGGGCTTGAAAGGGCTGCCTCTTTGACCGTGTTCTCATTTGCCTCTGCCGGCACCTGGACCTGATCTCGAAGCTTTCCGTTTACCTGCACGGCGATGGTTATCTCCTCGGCTTTGGCCACCTCTTCATCCCAGACAGGCCAGGCGGCCTCGGAGATCAAGCCTTCGTGCCCGAGGCGTGCCCAGAGTTCCTCACATAGGTGAGGGGACATGGGGGCTAGAAGGAGGAGCACCGCCTCCACCGCCTCACGGACCACCGGCCAGAGGTGTTCTTTCTCTTTCTGTCCTAATACCTCATAGATTTCGTTTACCAGTTCCATGACCGCGGCGATGGCCGTGTTGAAGTGGTAACGTTCTTCGATATCTTGGGTGACCTTGCGAATGGTCTGATGGGTCTTGCGTCGTAGGCCCTTTAGCCTCTTAGAAAGTCCTTCTTGCCCGCCTTGGTAGGGTTTTACCCTCGCAAGAGCCTCTAGGTTTTCAGTGACCATCCGGAAGACCCGCTGGAGAAAGCGATGAGCACCTTCGATCCCTTGATCGCTCCATTCTAGATCTCGTTCCGGCGGGGCGGCGAAGAGCATGAAAAGCCGCACGGTATCCGCCCCGTAGCGCTTAATCATGGCGTCAGGGTCCACGACGTTACACTTACTCTTGGACATCTTCTCCGAGCGTCCGATAATGACCTTCTCCCCACAGCCTTCTTTGAGACAGGTACCTTCTGCCGAGACCTCCTCCAGATAAAGCCAGCCGTGTTTCGGGCAGCGATAGGTCTCCTTGATCACCATGCCCTGGGTGAGCAGCCGTTCAAAGGGTTCGTCAAGGTCAAGATAGCCGAGGTCCCGTAATACCTTGGTAAAAAACCGGGCATAAAGGAGGTGCAGGATGGCGTGTTCGATGCCGCCGATGTATTGATCCACCGGGAGCCAAAAGGCCACCTTTTCTTTATCAAGGGGTTCCTCGGCCTTGGGGCAGGCAAAACGGGCAAAATACCAGGAGGACTCCACAAAGGTGTCAAAGGTATCCGTTTCCCGCCAGGCAGGACCGCCACATTTGGGACAGGTGGTCTTTAAGAAGGACTCAAGCTTTGGTAGTGGTGAACGTCCGGCCTCATCAAGTTGGGCCTCAAGTGGCAGGACTACCGGGAGGTTTTCGATCTTTTCCGGGACGATGCCGCATTTTTCACAATAGACCACCGGGATAGGGCAACCCCAATAGCGCTGGCGGGAGACCCCCCAATCCCGCAGACGATAGGTGACTCTGGCTTGGCCAAGACCTTTTTCCTCAAGATACTTAGTGACCGCCTTTTTGCCCTCCTCGCTCGGCAGGCCGTCAAACGGGCCGGAATTGACCATCACCCCCGGGTCTTCGTAGGCCCCTTCCATTTCTTCAGGAACAAGGTCTCTGTCCTTCGGCTTGATGACCACCTTGATAGGGAGCCCATATTTCTTGGCAAACTCAAAGTCGCGCTGGTCATGTGCCGGGACAGCCATCACCGCCCCGGTGCCGTATTCCATAAGGACGAAATTGGCGGCAAAGATCGGCAACCGTTCGCCGGTAAGTGGATGAAGGGCGTATGCGTTCAGGAAAAGCCCCTTCTTTTCGAAGGTTCCTTCTTCGATCTTGCGTCGCTCCCGTCGTACCTCCTCGCGAAGGGCAAGGAGTTCCTTTTCAAGTTTTGTACCGCGGACAAGCTCTAAGGCCAAAGGGTGCTCTGGCGAGAGGCTCACGAAGGTGACGCCGTAAAGGGTGTCCGGGCGGGTAGTAAAGACGCGGATCTCCTCCTCGCGGCCTTCTATCGGAAACTCCACCTCTGCGCCCTCACTCTTCCCGATCCAGTTGATCTGCATGGTCAGCACCCGCTCTGGCCATTTGCCTTTAAGCTTCTCGATATCGCGCAGGAGTTCTTCAGCATAAGCCGTGATCTTGAAGAACCAACCCTCCATCTCTTTCTGGACTACTTCAGTGCCACAGCGCCAGCACAAACCGTCTTCTACCTGTTCATTGGCCAGCACCGTCTGACAGCCCTCGCACCAATTTACCAAGGTCTTTTTGCGGTAAGCTAGCCCTCGCTCAAGCATCTCGATGAAAAAGCGCTGTTCATGGCGGTAATATTCCGGATCACAGGTGGCAAACTCCCGATCCCAGTCATAGGAAAGCCCCATGCGCTTTAGTTGCTGCCGCATGTAGGCAATATTCTCGTAGGTCCATTTGGCCGGATGGGTGCCGTGTTTGATAGCTGCGTTTTCTGCCGGCAGCCCAAAGGCATCCCACCCCATGGGATGGAGGACGTTTTCCCCTCGCATCTTACGGAAGCGAGCAATGACGTCACCGATGCTGTAGTTACGCACGTGCCCCATATGGATGCGGCCCGAAGGGTAGGGAAACATCTCGAGCACGTAGTACTTCGGACGTGAGGGATCATTGTCTACCGCCTTAAAGGTCTTTCGTTCCTCCCAGACTTTCTGCCATTTTTCCTCAATAGCCGCAAAATCGTACTTTTCTCGCGCCATGACACCCGCCTCCGTTTGGCAAGGAGGTTAAAGACTCTTGATCTTTTCTACCACGTACTGTCCAAATTCCGAACACTTGACCAGTTTGGCCCCTTCGATCTGCCGGGCAAGGTCATAGGTGACTACCTTGTCCTGTACCGCCCGAGCGATTCCCTGCCAAATGAGGTCCGCCACTTCCTTCCACCCTAGGTATTCAAACATCATCGCCCCGGAAAGGATAACCGAACTAGGGTTGACCTTGTCCATCCCGGCGTACTTAGGGGCAGAACCATGGGTGGCTTCAAATACGGCATAACCATCGCCGATGTTGGCCCCTGGAGCCATGCCAAGGCCTCCTACCTGGGCGGCCAGGGCATCGGACATATAGTCGCCGTTGAGATTGGGCATGGCCAAGACACTGTATTCCTCAGGCCGCAAGAGCGCCCACTGGAACATGGCGTCGGCAATGCGATCCTTGATGATCACCTTACCCTCCGGGGCCTTGCCCTCGTATTTCTCCCAAAGCTCAGCCTCGGTGATGGTCTCCTCGGCAAACTCTTCTTTGGCCAGTTCATAACCCCAGTTGCGAAAGGCCCCTTCGGTGTACTTCATGATATTCCCCTTGTGCACCAGGGTAACGCTTGGTTTGCCGTTGGCCAGGGCGTACTCAATGGCCTTACGTACTAGACGTCTGGTCCCAAAGCGGCTGATAGGTTTTACACCGATACCTGAGTCCTCGCGAATCTCTTTACCGAGCTCATCTCGGATAAAGGCAATGATCTTCTTGGCCTCCGGGGTCCCGGCCTCCCACTCGATTCCAGCATAGACGTCTTCGGTATTTTCCCGAAAGACGACCATGTCTATCTTTTCCGGGTGTTTGACCGGGCTTGGCACCCCTGGGACCCAGCGCACCGGACGCACGCAGGCGTAAAGATCAAGCACCTGCCGGATGGTGACGTTTAGGCTTCGGAAACCACCCCCCACCGGGGTGGTAAGCGGCCCCTTAATGGCCACCACGTGTTCTTTGATGGCCTCTAGGGTCTCTTCCGGAAGATAGGAACCGGTCTCCTTATAGGCCTTCTCCCCGGCCAGGATTTCTTTCCAGGCCACCTTACGCTTGCCTGCGTAGGCCTTCTCCACCGCCGCGTCCCACACCGGAAGGGCCGCCCGTATGATGTCTGGGCCAATACCATCGCCTTCGATATAGGGGATGATGGGTTCATCAGGCACCACGAGTTTGGCATCTTCGGTAAGCCTTATCTTCTCCGGCATCTTTTCCTCCTTGCTCACTGGCCTTTATCTCCAAATTGGCGAAGCTTTATCCTGTTTTGGCGGTTAGGGCAAGAGAGGAGACCCAAAGTTACTGACAATTGAGGTGAGTTGCGATAGGCTAAAGGCAATGAAAGAGATTTTCACTGCCCTGGAGAGATATCTCCTTTACTTACAAGCCTTAGGAGTAGACGTCGTGCCAGCCAAAAAGAAAATCAAGAAATTCTTAGAATTAGAGCCCTCTCCTCCGCCGAAAAGCCTTGAGGATATAAGACGAGAACTAGGGCATTGTGAGCGTTGTAAGCTTTCGCGCACCAGGACCAACTTGGTCTTTGGTGAGGGAAATGAGAGGGCCTGTCTGATGCTGGTCGGGGAGGCCCCTGGTCGGGACGAAGACTTAGAAGGGCGGCCTTTTGTTGGCCGGGCGGGGAAACTCCTCGATCAGATGCTTTCGGCCATCAATCTTACTCGGGCTGAACTTTACATCACCAACGTAGTCAAGTGTCGTCCCCCGGGCAACCGCACCCCGGAGCCGGATGAAATCGAGGCCTGTGCTCCCTTTTTGGCCAAACAGATACGGGTTATCCGGCCAAAGATCATCTGCACCTTAGGGCTTACCGCGGCCAGGACGATCCTTTCCACCGAGGCCTCGCTTACCTCCCTTAGGGGAAGGGTCCATACCATTGACGACATCAAAGTCATTGTCACCTTTCATCCAGCTTATCTCCTGCGCTTTCCAAATTACAAACGCCAAGCCTGGGAAGACTTAAAGCTCCTAAAGAGCCTTTATAACCAGGTATGCCAGCCATGAGGCGGCTAGCGCTGGTCCTGATAGCTTGGTCTCTCTTGGTCTCCTCTGCCTTGGCTGAAAAGGTCTTGGTCTTGACCTTGAGCGAGGCCATCACCCCCCTTACCGCCGGAAAGATAAAAGAGGCCCTTTACGAGGCCCACCAGGAAAGGGCCGAGTGTTTGGTCATAGAGCTCGATACCCCAGGTGGCCTGGTGACTTCTATGCGAAAGATCGTCAAAATGATCCTGAATTCACCGGTGCCGGTGGTGGTTTACGTTGCTCCCTACGGGGCCCAGGCCGCTTCGGCAGGTACCTTTATCGTCCTTTCTGCCCACATAGCGGCCATGTCTCCAGGGACAAATATCGGCGCTGCCCATCCGGTGACCATGGGGCAAAAGATGGACAAGACCATGGCCAAGAAGATAGAAAATGATCTAGCGGCCTTAGCCCGGTCACTGGCCAAGCTCCGCGGGCGGAATGCTCGATGGGCAGAGAAGGCCGTGCGAAAGAGCGTTTCCATCACCGCAGAGGAGGCCTTGAAACTTAAGGTTATCGACCTTATCGCCGCCAATCTCTCCGAACTCCTTGATCGAATCAACGGTCGCCGCGTGAAGACTACTACCGGAGTCAAAGTCCTCCATACCAAGCAGGTAGAATTGATCCGCCTGCGTGAAGACCTACGCGGACGAATTCTGCGCCTGATCACTGACCCTAATGTGGCTTACATCCTGCTCATGATCGGTCTTGCCGGACTTTACTTTGAACTATCCCACCCAGGTGCGGTGTTCCCCGGAGTGGTAGGGGCCATTTCCCTTATCCTGGCCTTTTATGCCATGCACATCATCCCGGTCAATTATGCCGGCCTAATTCTGATTCTCCTCTCCGGGATTCTCTTCTTTTTAGAGATCAAGATTACCAGTTACGGGCTCTTGGGGCTTTCTGGCCTGATCTGTCTTATCTTGGGCTCACTGATGCTCTTTGGAAAGAACCCCGAGGCCTTACAGGTCTCCTATGAGGTCCTTCTCCCGGTGGTGATCACCATTGGGCTCTTTTTAAGCGGGGTTACCTATCTGGCGGCCAGGGCAGTCTTAAAGAAACCCACCACTGGAGTTGAAGGCCTTATCGGGGAGAAGGGTGAGGCCTTGAGTGCTATCAATTCCAAAGGAGGACAAGTCTTTGTCCACGGAGAGATCTGGCAGGCGGTAAGTGACCAAGAAATCCCCAAAGGTACACCGGTAATCGTCGAATCGGTGGAGGGCTTACGCCTCAAAGTAAGACCCCTTCAGGACTAAACTAATCTAAATTTGTGATCCTTTGGCGGAAGTTCTCGGTCTCCTGTTTTAAGAAATTCTCAAAGCGTCTTTCCAGATGATGAAAAAGTTCCAAGATGGCCCTTCCGGCAGGGGTCAACTTGGCCCCACCTCCGCCAGCCCCTCCGATGGAAGTAACGACCATGGGCTTGGGGGCCCCACGATTTAAGGCCTCGACGTGCTTCCAGGCATGGCGATAGGACATCCCCAGGGCCTTAGCCGCCGCCCGAATCGAGCCCAATTCGTCGATCTTTTCCAAGAGCCGTATCCGTCCCGGACCAAACCCGCCCCACCGGCACCCCGTGGGCGATCTGGGACACCCGCACCCCCAGGGGCT
>CAZKEG010000078.1:0-6459 GCA_964551715.1 uncultured Thermodesulfobacteriota bacterium | reverse complement strand
AGGCCTTGCCAGGTTTTGGCGTTGCCGATAAGCTTTGGGTTACTTTTTAGGCCTTCTCTCTAAAACACCTTCCTCTTTACCGGCCTTTTTCTCTATAAGGTGACAAATAGGTGACAAAAACTGTTTGTCACTCAAAACCCACTTTCCGGAAACCCTTGAAAATATTGGTTGCGGGGGGCGGATTCGAACCGCCGACCTTCGGGTTATGAGCCCGACGAGCTACCTGACTGCTCCACCCCGCGTCAACGCTAATAAAGATAACGGAATTTTCTTTGCTGTCAACTCCTTGACGCCTTGCTCCGGCCTTGGGTTCCGGTAAACTTGCCCCAAAGTGATGTGGATCAAACGCCTTGAAATCTACGGGTTTAAGTCCTTTCCCCATCGGGTAACCCTTCCCTTTCCCAAAGGGATTTCGGCCATCGTCGGGCCAAATGGTTCGGGGAAGAGCAACATCATTGATGCCATCCGCTGGGTCCTGGGCGAGCAAAATCCAAGACGCCTTCGTGTCCGAGAAATGTCAGACATCATCTTTGCCAGCCAGAATAGTCGCGGGCCGAATTTTGCCGAAGTACGCCTGGTGCTTGAAAACGAAGAAGGCAAGGCCCCGAAAGAACTGGCCAATTTGCCTGAAATCGTCATTACCCGGCGTCTTTATCGGCACGGTGACTCTGAATATCTCCTAAACAACCGTCCCTGTCGCTTAAAAGACATCGTCTATCTCTTTCTGGACACCGGGGCCCATCCCAGGGCCTACGGCATTATTGACCAGGGCCAGGTGGGGCAATTTGTCGAACAAAGCCCTAAAGAACGCCGAAGCTTTCTGGAAGAACTGGCCGGCGTGGCCCGCTACAAGATGCGCCGGGAAGAGACCACCCGCCAACTCGCTCGGACCAGAGAAAATCTAACCCGCCTGAAAGATATCCTGCTTGAGGTCGAGGCCCGGGAAAAGGAATTGGTAATCCAGGCCGAAGAGGCCAAGGTATATCTAAGCCTCCAGGAAAGACTCAAAGATCTCGAGATCGAAAGGCTTGCCCGACTCTATCAGGAAACCCTTAAAAAAGAGACCGCCCATAAGAAGGCCTTTGAAAAAGAAAGGGTCCTGGTCGAAAGTCTTCGTTCTCGCCAACAGGAAATAGAACCCGAACGTGATGAATTAGCGGCAAGAATCGAGCTTCTTCGTCAAGAATTAGAAAAGGAAGAGGCCGGTTGTCACCAAAAAGAGAGGATTTTTCGCCAAGTCTCAAAGGAACTCTCGGATCTTTTGCGAGAAGAAGCGGAGTCTTCCGGCGCTATAGAACGCCTGGAAAGTGATCTTGCCCATGGCCAGGAAAGGCTCTCAATAATCAAAGAGCGCCTTCGTGAATTGCGCCTGGTTATGGGAAAAAACAACCAAAAATTAAATAAAACAAAAGAAGAACTGGCCGGGCTCAAGACCAGCTATGTTTCTTTTCATCAAGAACGTACCCATCTTGAAAAGGCCCTTTCGACCAAAAGGAAAGAGCTATCTAAGGTCAAGGCCGAGATCACACGCCTTAAAGAACGTTTAAATTCCTTAAGAGAGGCCTACCAAAAGGTCCTCTCCGAAAGAGAAAAGATCCAGAATAAGCTCCGTTCCCTGATCGAAGAGGAAAAGACACTCCTCCCCCGACGTGAAGAAATCGAAAATTCCCTTAAAGAAACCTCAAAAAAGAGAGAAAGACATCTCTTAAGACTCAAGACCGCCGAAAAAGATCTCGAGAAAGCCGTCTCTCAGGAAGAAGAGTTCCGTCAAGAGCTTGGTCAGCGTTTGCTTGAGATCAAAGACCTTGAACACGAAAAAGGGCTCCTTGAGCGTTTCCTGGAGAAAGAGGCCCTACCAGAGGCGATCCAGCACCTTAAAAAGGCCGGCGTTTCGGTAAAAACCTTGGCTGAAAGCCTTTCTCTTTCTCCTGAAGAAGAACATTTGGCCGACCGGGTCCTTGATCAGGTGCTTACCGCGGTGATAGCCGAAGATCGAGAAAAGGCCCTGAAGCTGGCCTCTTTCCTTCGAGAAAATGACCTTGCCGGCCATATCCTTTGGCTCAAGCATGCCCCGGGAGAATTCGTCCGCCGGCGGTTGGCTAAAGTCTCTCAGGTCAATAGTCTGGAAGAGGCCTTAAACGCTCCCCAAAAGACCTTTACTCCAGACGGCTTTGAGGTCGATTCAGATGGTCTCATTTCCTATCGTCCGAGTAAAAAGACCGCCGGGCTCTTGAGCAAACGCAGGCGCCTTGAAGAGGTGAAGGGACTATTGCACCAAGCCCGTGAGAGAGAAAAGTTGCTTGCCGAGCAACAAAAAAGGCTGGCAGAAGAGATCACTAAATTAAAAGAGACCCTAAAACTAGAAAAGCAAGGCCTTAAAGAGGCCTCTGAAAAGGAAGAAAAACTCAAGAGTGACTTGGCTGAACTCGCCCTTAAGGAAAAGGCCCTCAAAGAAAAGAAACAATTCTTTGAAGAACGCCTTGTCCAGATTGAACAGGAACTAGAAAAGATTTCAAACGACCAAAAAGAGATCGAAGGAGGACTCAAAACCTTCAAAGGTCAAAGCGAGGATCTTTTGTCGGAAATACAGGACCTTGAGACCCAACTAGCCCGAGTAAAAGCCCAACTCAAAGGGGCTTATTCTCAAGAGCGCGTCCTTGAGCTTGAGCTTTCGGCCTTAAAAGAGCGCCTTACCCAGGCCGAAGCCGAAGAAGGAAGGCTCCTTAAGGAAGAGGCCGATCTTTCGGCAGAGACCGAACGCCTTTTAAGAAACTTACGAGAAAAAAAGACTTCTTTACAGGCCCTAAGGAACCGACTTTCTGAAACCCGCCAGCAGGCAAAGACCCTGGAAGAAGGATTAAAGGCCCAAAAAGAAGAACTTTCTCAGAAAAAGGCCTTGATCAGAGAGTTAGAGCGGCGTTTGGCCGAGGTCCAACAGGAAAGCGAAAGGCTCTCCCAGGGCCTTTCCCGAGCGAAAGAAAGGCTTCACCGCCGCGAGATAGACCTGGCCGAAATAGAACTCACCCTGGCCCATCTGAGAGACCAAGCCCGGGAAAGATTTGGCGTGGAGCTTGATCATGTCTCTCTTTCGGGTGAGAAGAAAAAAGACCAACTTGAGGCTGAGATTCAGGCCTTGAGGGAACGCCTGCGGGAGTTTCAGGCGGTCAATCTGGCGGCCATCGAAGAGCTAAAAAAGGTACGTAAACGACGAGCCTTCTTGCTCGATCAAGAAAAGGACCTGGAGAAGGCCATCACCGACCTTGAACAAGCGGTGCAGCGGATCAACCAAACCTGTCGGGATCGCCTGCGTAAGGCCCTGGCCACGGCCAACGAAAAACTAAAAGTAGTCTTCCCCTTACTCTTCCCCGGAGGCGAGGCAAGCCTTAAGTTCGTCCACTCCGAAGATCCTCTTGAGGCCGGGCTTGATCTGGAAGTAAGGCTTCCGGGGAAACCGATTCGACACTTGGCCATGCTCTCCGGCGGGGAAAAGGCCCTTACCGCTTTAGGGGTCCTTTGCGCCTTTTATCTGGTAAAACCAGGGCCTTTCTGTGTGCTTGATGAGGTCGATGCCTCCCTTGATGAAGCCAACATAGAAAGGTTCACCAAGCTCCTTCAGGAGCTGGCCAAACATTCCCAGATCATCCTGGTCACCCATAACAAAAGGGTCATGGAGGCAGCCGAAGCCCTCTTCGGCGTGACCATGGAGGAGAAGGGCGTCTCCAAGTTGATCAGCGTTCGTCTTACTGATCAGGAACTTTCACGTCCGTAGATATCGTCAAAGCGAACGATGTCGTCTTCACCCAGGTATTCGCCGTTTTGGACCTCGATGATCTCAAGGGGTATCTTCCCCGGATTTTCCAAGCGGTGCTTCGTGGACTTGGGCACAAAGACCGACTCGTTTTCGTGTAAATACTGAACTTTATCCCCGATGGTCACCCGGGCCGTTCCGCGCACCACCACCCAGTGTTCTGAACGATGGAAATGCATCTGAAGGCTCAAGCGTTCTCCGGGATTGACCACGATGCGTTTGATCTTGTATCTCGGGCCTTCCTCAAGGACGGTGTAGCTACCCCAGGGCCGATAGGTGGTCACGTGCTCCACCGCCTCCGGATGCCCGGCGGCCTTAAGCTTCTTGACCAGTTGGCTCACCTTCTGGGTCTCCCCCTTTCTAACGATCAACAGGGCATCCGGGGTCTCGACCACCAGATGGTCCTTAAGCCCAATAGTGGCGATCAAACGTCTGTCCCCAAGGATCATGGAATCTTCGGTGTCGATGGCGATAATACGCCCCTTCTCCACGTTGCCGGTACCGTTTTTGTCAAGGATCTCAAAGAGCGAATCCCAGGAGCCAATATCATTCCAATAAAGGGATAGCGGCACGGTGGCCACCCTCTTTGAACGCTCCATCAAGGCATAGTCAACCGAGATATCCGGCATTTCGTGGAAGTGTTTGCGCATAAATTCAAGCCCAGCCTCGTAAAGTTGATAGATCTCCGGGGCATAGCTCTTATACTCCTCCACCGCCGTACCTAGGGTAAAGAGAAAGATCCCGGCATTCCAATAATAGCCGCCTTCTATTAGATATCTCTCGGCGGTCTCAGGATCCGGTTTTTCGGTAAACCGGGCCACTTCAAAGGCCTCTACGCCTTCTATTCCCAGAGGCCTTCCGCACTTGATATAGCCATAACCCGTCTCCGGGCGGGTGGGCTTGACTCCAAAGGTGACCAGATAGCCTTTCTTGGCCACGGCCTCGGCCTTCCGGACCACTTCGGCGAACTCTTCTGCCGGCTCGATCAGGTGGTCTGAAGGGCAGATCAAGAAGGCCTCATCTTCGGCACAACCCAATTTATCCAGAGCATACCGCAGGCCATAGGCAATGGCCGGGGCAGTATTACGACCAAGGGGTTCAAGGAGGAGCCGATAACCTTCAAGCTCAGCCAGATGGCTCTTGACATGGAATTTATATCTTTCACAGGTGAGGATGATCAAATCTTTGGGGGAGAGGAACCTCAAGAGTCGATCAACGGTCTGTTGGATAAGGGAACGCCCACCGTTTAACTTGAGAAATTGCTTAGGATATTCTTCACGACTCAAGGGCCAAAGCCTAGTCCCTGAACCGCCGGCAAGGATGATGGCCTTCATAATACCTCCTTAGTTCTTCAATGGGGGTTGCCCGGTGGATTCAAGCACCGACTGCCAGAACCGACTCCGAAGATTGATCCGCTTACGCTTCTTGACCGCGGCGGCAAGTGGTACGTGCACATAACGATCATTTAGATAACTGACCATGAGCCCAGTCTTCCCGGCCATGGCCGCATGCACAGCGTATTGCCCCAGGAACCCACAGTAGATACGGTCATCCACGATGGCCGGCACACTCCTGATAATGTAGCTTGGGTCGATGTAACGAAGGTAAATCTCTATCCCTTTGCCCTCAAAGTGTTCCTTGATCTTCTTTTTCAAGAAGGTCCCGATATCGCCAAGTTTCACGTTGCCTGAGGCGTCGTATTCTGGTTTTTCTGGCTGGACATACTTCTGCCCTGCCCCTTCGGCGACCACGATCACCGCGTGTCGCCTGGCCTCAAGCCGCCGCTCTAGGGCGGCCAAGAGCCCATTCGGGCCTTCGAGGTCAAAGTCATCCTCCGGGATCAGACAAAAATTCACCTCTTTGGTAGCGAGACTGGCCGCCGCAGCGATGAAGCCAGAATAACGCCCCATGACCTTGACCAGCCCGATGCCGTTTGGAGCACAGATGGCCTCGGTATGGGCACAGCGGATGGCCTGGCAGGCCATCTCTACCGCGGTGTCAAAGCCAAAGGTCTTTGAGATGAGATAGATGTCGTTATCAATGGTCTTGGGCACCGCCACCACGGCGATCTTTAACTCCCGCCGCCTGATCTCGTCTTTTATCTTTTGCGCCGCTCGAAAAGTCCCGTCTCCACCAATCATGAAGAGGATCTGGACATTCATCCGTTCTAAGGCATCAACGATCTCATCAATCGGTTGAGGACCACGGGAAGTGCCGAGAAATGTTCCCCCAAGCTCATGGATATTGGCCACGGTCTGGGGAGTAAGATCAACCACCTCATGGCCAAAGCGAGGGATAAAACCCTGGAGCCCATAGCGTATGCCGAAGACATGGCGAATCCCGTAGGAGAAATGCAGGGTGAGGACGATAGAGCGGATGACGTCGTTTATTCCCGGACAGAGCCCGCCGCAAGTAACGATGGCCGCCCTGGTCTTAGCCGGGTCGAAATAGATTTTGGCCCTTGGGCCAGCCAGTTCCAAAGAAGGAGGGCTCTTCTGTTTCTCGATGCATTCCTTGAGAAAATCCTCTGACAAACGAAGACTCACCCTGGCTTCGTCTGAGATATAACAAAGCGGGTCCTTTTTAAGGGGGTTATCTATCTTACAAGGACCCAGAGTCTCGATGGTGGTATCAAATTCTTCGGTTATTTC
>CAZKEG010000077.1:0-6528 GCA_964551715.1 uncultured Thermodesulfobacteriota bacterium | reverse complement strand
CATGAGCCCGCTTTGGGCCATGGAATCTAAACCCACAAAATTAGCGACTTGACCCCTACGAGATGAGACACGAAAAAGGCGTTCAAGGTAAGTCGAAAAAAGAGTCTGACTCCAACCATACTACGAGACCTTTGTAAGACCATTCAAAAGGCGTCGGGGAAACTATCAAATTGAATTTTAAAAGTTCAATTTGACAGAAGCCTTTCGGGGCGGCACTATGAAAAGGCTTTAAAGGGGACAGGCAAAATATGTCATTTGCTTTTCCTTCCGGGCGTGAGGGATTGAATCGGAAGCTTTTCGGCTCGGCACGCAGCAGACTCTTCGCGAGCTATGCGCCTTGTGTAAAGTGCCCGTAATCAGAAAAGAAATATTTGACGATATCTGTCATGTAAGGCAAAATGAGATCAGACCTTTTTCAGGATTAAAATATGGGAAAAGAAATCTTTCCAGGAATCGAGATAGATCCCGATAAAATGATGGGAAAACCCGTTATAAAGGGCACTCGCATTACCGTAGAACTAATTCTAGAACGTTTGGCCGCAGGGGAAACCGAAGAAGACATCCTTAAAGCCTTCCCTCACCTCAAAAAAGAAGATATTCGGCGGGCACTCGCCTTCTCTGCTAAAATGCTTGCCAATGAGGAATTTATCTTTTTACCGGAGGCTGCCTGATACGCATTCTGGCTGACGAAAACGTTGACCTCCCCATAATTGAAACTCTACGCAAAAAGAGCTTCCAGGTAGAATCCATCCTCGAAGGGGCTCCGGGAATGAAAATGGCGACGTTATTGCTCTGGCCATCAGAGAAAATTTTCTGCTCCTGACATCCGACAAAGACTTCGGAGAAATAACATTCAGGAAAGGTATGTGGGGGCAGGGAGTTGTTTTATTACGTCTTTTCGGTTTGTCACCGGAGAAAAAGGCCGAAATAGTAGCCAAAGCTTTTGAAAGCTATCATCAAAGATTCGAAGGTAATTTTTCCATCATAACTCCCTCTTCTATCAGGATTCGCAAGCCGCCCATTTGAGAAACAGAATTGGTCCCCAAATGGTGGCTTTAAAGGGACAGGAGAAATATGTTGATTAAAATGGTTCACCTTTACTCTTGCTCGCATCGGCATCGGACAAAAGAGAATCAAGTATTTGAAAAGGTTTCCTGCCGAGCCACAATCAAATAAGACAAATTGAAACTCAAAAATTCAATTTGACAAAATCCTTCCGAGGCGGCAACCCGGAAGTCAGCTTTAAGCCCCGGGCTTTATCCTCCGATCCATACCCGAAAGCTTCCGGCGCGGATTGGCTTGGGGCCTATTATCTAGCCTATGTGGAACGGGATGTCCGTGAAATCCTGAGCATAGGGAACCTTGAGACCTTCCAGAAATTTATTCGGCTCTGTGCCGGAAGGGCCGGACAGATCCTTAATCTTTCGGCTCTGGCTTCCGATACCGGCATCTCACACACTACCGCCCGAAGGTGGCTCTCTGCCCTTCAGGCCGGGTTCATTGTTTATTTCCTCAGGTCGCACCACCTCAATTTTTCCAAAAGACTCATCAAAGCCCCCAAGCTCTATTTCTTTGATACCGGGCTCTTGTGTTATCTATTGGGGATCAGAAAACCCGAAGATATTGAGATTCATCCCCTGCGCGGGGCCATCTTTGAAAACTTTATCTTTTCGGAGCTTTTCAAAGCCTTTGCCCACCTGGGAGAGGAACCCCCTTTGTATTTCTGGCGAGACCGTACCGGGCATGAAATAGATTTTGTCCTGGACTTGGGCACCCAGATCATCCCGGTAGAGGCCAAGGCCGGGGAGACGGTTTCAAGAGACCAATTCAAAGATCTCTTTTATTATCTGCGGTTAAAAGATAACCCCGCCCGGAGAGGCGTCTTAGTCTATGCCGGAGAAAAGGGTTACTTACGCGAAGATATTTTGGTCCGTCCTTGGTTTGCCTGTTCCTGATTGATCCTGCAAATCGAAGAGAAAAAATCGAAATAAATGTTTTTTCTTTTTGACTTTTTGAAAAAGAGAATCTATAAAAGCAATTTAAGAGGGTGGAAAGGGTTGATGAATGTCCCCTTTGGTCAAAATAGATCTTTCCCGACCAACGGGTAACTTCTGGATAGACAACGGTCTTGTTGCCCTCTACCGCCTCTTCGGAGAAGGGGAGTTTGAGGTCGAAGAGCTGCTTAAGGCATTATTAGAAAAACTTGTTCAAGAAACCGGAAACGAAGGCGAATACGTCGATCCCAAAACGGGTGAAATCAAAAAATATCCCAAGAAAAACTGGCTCTATCCGGCTAATCTCTTCATAAAAGCCACTCCTCGCGCTCCGAAAATAAAGATTGACGGAAAGGACTATTTTACGTGCCCTCCGGTATATGACCTCAAGCTCTCCTTCGGTCGCAAAAAGGAAATCTGTGATCTCTGCGGAGAAACGGTCCCGCTCACCAAGGCCAAGATGTGGAATTATCCCTTTGTCGTTGAGCCTGGGAAATTTGCCAATTTTTACCCGGGCCTTAAGCGCGAGCTCAAAATCTGTCCGACCTGTGCCGTAGCCGGGCTTGCCGCATATTTAGGCTGGCTCTGGTGCGCTCAGGGGCGTGATGCCCTGCACATCTTTTGTTTTCATGGAGACCTTGCTGATTTGGAACGTCTCCAGAGAGAAGTCTTCGATCCCTTACGCCTTGAAGAGAAGGGCCGAAACGTCCCGCTGGCCTTTTATGGCCCCTATCTTCATGAAACGGTCCTGGGGCTACTATTACGCCTGTTTTCCCTGGTGCGGCGCAATTCTCAAGAAGCCGAAAAGTTGAGCCCTGAAGCTTGTAAACTCCTGGCCCAACTTTTGGGGGCAACCGAAAGACCTGCCTTCCGGCCTTTGTTACTTTACGTGGTTACCGGGAAACCAGGTCAGGCCTTTAACATGCAATCCTTCAAAGAATTCAGCCGGCTGGCCGCCCTCTACCGACTTTATGAGGCCTTCCTCGAAATACTCCCCTCAGAGCGTCCTCAAGAAATACTTGAAGGCATCTTCAGACAGTTTCAAAAGAGGGAAGGGCAAGGCTACAACACCATCTGGCGAGAAAAGATCGCAGCCGCTGTCCTTGATTTTGTCGATCCACTGCCCTTCGTGGAAGACTTCCTTTATGAAGGTTCGGAAAAAAGGCCCCTGGTTTTCAAGACCCTTGAGGTCTTTGAGGTCTATCTCAAGGAGGTTCTTAACATGGACGCACAATTACTAAGGGTAATTAGGGGTTTTGGGTATAGCCTGGGAAGTCATGCCCAAAAAGAAAACGAAATGGGGCTCTTGTATGCCCTGCGTAATGCCAAAAATTTGGACGAATTTTTCCGCGTTCTAAACGATGTTCAGTACCGCTTGGGATTAACCATACCTGAAGATATCCTGGCGGTAGAATCAGGAGAACTCATCAAGGGCAGTCCCTGGAGGCGGGTCAAAACACTCCTTTCGATATACGCTATGAATGCCTTTTTAAGAGGGCAAAACGAAACATCCAAGGAGGATTAAAATGAGCAAGGCGATAAGCCTGGGATACCTCTTTAAAGTCTCGGCGGGCAATGTAAACGCATCACACACCGAAGGAAACGTTTCGGTCACCAAGAAAGTAACCCTTCCAGATGGAAGCACGCTCCCTTATATCTCCGGCCAGGCCATACGACGCATGTTGAGGGATCGTCTTGAAGACTTGGGCTGGACCCTTTCCGAACCCTTCTGCGAGGTCTCCGGCCAGGAAGTCACCCCACCGGTAAGGCCCTGGGAATTTATTGACGAAGACCTCTTTGGCTATCTCGACCCCTCTGGCGGAAGGCGGCGTACCTCTCCGGTGCGGGTGTCGGCAGCTATTGGTCTTTTCCCCTTCCAGGGAGATCGCGACCTCGGTACACGCTCGTTTGAAAGATTCGGCCAGGCCATGAGCGAAGGCGGCAATATGTTTGAGACCGAACTTTATGCCAACGTCTTTCGAGGAGCGATGTTGGTCGAAGTTGATCGGCTGGGAAGCTTCACTACTCTTGAAGTACGTGAAAACGAGATCCCGAATGAACTCGTGAGAGAAGAAAACAGATTTTCCATTTCCCCGGAAGAAAAGGCAAAGAGAATTCAGGCCCTTCTTGAGGCCCTGGAGCTTCTATGGGGTGGGGGGCGTACGGCCAGGATGCTTGCTGATCTCTCACCGCGCTTTCTGGCCTACGCTCGTCTCTCGGTGAAGCACCCGGTGTTTCTGGAAAACATCGAAGTGGAATTTCAAGGCGGCAAACACCGGCTTGCGCTTTCTCCTTTACAAAACGCCCTAGAAAGATTTCAGGATCGAATGGCAAAAGCTATCTTCGGTCTTGAGCCAGGTTTCTTCATAAATGAGGACGAAATACGTGAGGTCCTTTCTTCCTATGGTGAAGTGGTAAGTCTCTCACAGGCTATTAACAAAGCCAAGGAAGACGTAGCGGAAATATGGAAGGATTAGCGGTCACTCTGAGCGCTCCGGTGGCCTCCTTTCGGAGGCCGCTTGATATAAACTTTCAACGCACCCTGCTCTTGCCGCCGCCCACAACCTGCCTGGGTATTGCTGGAGCGGCTCTGGGCCTTTCGGAAAACGAACTGTGGCAACGGAATAGTCTTCTTTCCGGGTTAAAGGTTTCTGTCCTCTTAGAACCCTCTCCTGTAACTGGTGGAGACCCGGCAGTAGCTCGAGACCTGTGGAAAGTACTCAAGATCAAAAACAAAAAGTTCGCCGAACGCTCGCCCTATTTTCGCGAACTCCTCTTCTTCCCGCGTTACACCTTGCTCTTTGCTGGTGAATCTTCCCTGCTTGAACGCTTGGCCAAGGCCTTTGCCGACCCGGTTTATCCCCTTTCCCTAGGCAGGGAGGACGAACTCGCAAGGGTTGAGGCCATAGAAAAGACCACTTTTTCTCCCGGAGACTCTGTTCTTTTCGGGACCATGGTGCCAGGTACCCTTCGAGAACTAGAAGCAAAAGTAAAACTTGCTCCGGGCCTGCGTGTGGAGCCGCCAAGCGTGGAAGTGCTTCCCCTTGGCTTTGAGGTAATTAGAGGGGTACGACATCCTTTGCGGCGCCGGCCCTTTACCCTTATTCCTCTAGGGAGCCAGCTCGAATTTCTAAATTTGGAAACGTTTTCCTTCCGCGGGCGCAACTTCGTATGGCTGAACTCTTAGCCAAACCAGACGAAACCCTTCACACGCACCTTGAGAAAGTGGCAGGGCTTGCTCAAAAGTTAACTCTCCGCCTGGCTTTAAGAGAAGATCTGGCCAAGAGAAGCGTTCTTGCCGCTCTATTTCACGATCTCGGCAAGGCCACACGGGATTTTCAGCGTTATATGCGTCTTTTAAGAGAAGGGCGTGAGAAAGAGGCCCGGCGGCTAAAGCCTCGTGTCTTCCCCCATGCCCTGGCCTCTCTAAATTTTATATTACTTGCAGAGAAAGAACTCTTTGGTGAACCTTTCCTGGCCACCGGAGCAGTGCTGAGTCACCACTCTCCCCTCTCGGGGGAACTTTACCGCACCTGGGAAGGAAAACCGGATTTTGAAGAGGGTTTGGTGGAGCTCATTACGCGTCTCTTTGAAGATTGGCAGTCTGTTTTAGGAGGTGTCCCGGAGCGACAAAACTTCGTTACTATTCAAGAAATTTCACCTTTTGAGCTCCTTAAATGGGAGAGGTGTGAAAAAGATGGTCGTAAGGTAAGCCTATGCGGTCTCTTCAAAGAGGCTCCTCGGTGGGACTTTGCCCAGGTAAAAACTGCTCTCCATCTCGCGGACTGGTTGGCCTCGGCCGGAAAGCAAAACGCTGACGAGCTTTTCCTTAAAGACGGCAGCCGCGCTCTCGAAGATTATCTTTCCCGACGTAAGCTTACGCCTTACGCGTTTCAGCGAAAGGCCGAAGAGCTTTCCGGAAGGGGTCTGGCCCTAAGAGCTCCCACCGGTTCCGGGAAGACCGAAGCCCTTCTCCTATGGGCGAAAAAAGCCGAGCGCATCCTTTATTTTCTTCCCACCCAGGCCACGGTAAACGCCATGTTCCAAAGGCTAAAAAATGTTTACGGTCAGGAAAAGGTAGGTCTTGCCCACGGGCACGCCTCTTACATATTGCATCAGGAAGCCGAAGATGACTTTCTCTGGGAAAGGCTTGCCGCTTCGGTCTTTGCCAAACCGGTGACCGTGGCTACCCTCGACCAATTTCTCTTGGCCGGGCTCCAGGGTAGACACTGGGAAGAGAGGCTCTCCCTTGCCGCCCAAGCACACATCATTTTCGATGAGATCCATTCTTATGAGCCTTACACTCTGGGGCTTTTAGTCGAGATGCTTTCTGATTTTTCAGGAAGAACTTTCGCCTTAGCTAGCGCTACTTTGCCCGAGGCTTTGCTTGAAATCTTTTCACCAGAAAGCCTTATTGAAGCAGAAGAGGATTTCTTTTCTCGAAAACATCACCATCTTCGCCTTGAGTCGTGTTCCCTCGGGGAGGCCCTTTCGGAGATCATTTCCTTGGCCCAAGCTGGCTATCGCGTTCTTG
>CAZKEG010000076.1:0-6601 GCA_964551715.1 uncultured Thermodesulfobacteriota bacterium | reverse complement strand
ACCGAGGCCGAACTTGAGATGCTGAAAGAAAAAATTCTTTCCTCAGCGGCACGAGATATCCTGGTCCTTTTTAACAACACCTACATGAAGGAAGATGCCCTGCGATTCCTTAAGCTCTTCTAAACCGTCTCAAGAACTCTTCCACCCCCAAACGGCGCCAGAGCCGGTCGATCTTCTCTTTCACCTCCGGACTCATCTCGATCACATCCGGCCAGTCCCGACCAAATCCTTCTTCCGGCCATTTGCGGGTGGCGTCGATGGCCATCTTGCTCCCGTAGTAGGGCTGCGGGGCGGCGTGATCCAGGGCATCTACCGGGCCATGAACAAAAAAGATATCCCGCTCTGGGTCGATGTTGTTTCCCAGGCGCCAGAGGCATTCAGAGACATCCTGCACGTTTACCTCGCGATCAAAGATGACGATGATCTTACAAAACATCATCTGCCCGAGGCCCCAAAGGGCACAGGCCACCTTACGGGCATGCCCAGGGTAGCGTTTGTCAATGGAGACAAAGGCCAGGTTATGAAAGACCCCTTCCATGGGAAGATTGATGTCTACTACCTCCGGCAGGGTCTTCTTGATGAGCGGGAGGAAAAGGCGCTCGGTGGCCTTGGCCATGTAGCAATCTTCCTGAGGCGGACGGCCCACGATGGTCGCCGGGTAGATGGCATCCCGCCGCATGGTCATGCAGGTGATGTGAAATACCGGGTAGTAATCCGGCAAAGAATAATAGCCGGTATGATCCCCAAAAGGCCCTTCCAAGCGTCGCTCCCCTGGTTCCACGTAACCCTCAAGCACGATCTGACTGGTGGCCGGGACCTCAAGGTCTACCGTCAGGCACTTGACCATCTCCACCGGCTTGCCACGTAGAAAACCGGCAAAGAGCATCTCATCTACATCATCAGGAAGCGGGGCGGTGGCGGCATAGGTCACCGCCGGGTCCGGACCGATGGCCACCGCCACCGGTAGCCTTTGTCCCAGGCGTTCGGCCACGCGATAATGATGGGCCCCGCCTTTGTGCAGGTGCCAATGCATTCCGGTGGTACACCGATCAAAGACCTGCATGCGATACATCCCAGCATTGCGCACGCCGGTCTCCGGGTGCTTGGTGATCACCACCGGGAGGGTGATGAACGGGCCGCCGTCCTGTGGCCAACAATGGAGGATCGGTAGCCGGAAGAGATCGACTTGGTCATCTTTAAAGACAATTTCCTGACACGGGGCCTTTTTGACCATCTTGGGGAAGATATTGGCCAAGCGCTTTAGCTTTGGAACGAGATTGAGCTTTTTGATGATGGAATCCGGGGCCTCGATCTCGAGGAACTGGAGGATATCTTCTCCCAGGGCATCGAGGTTTTTCACCCCCAAGGCCAGGCTCATGCGTCGAAAGCTGCCAAAGGCATTGGTAAGCACCGGCAGGTCATAGCCAGGCACGTTTTCAAAGAGAAGCGCCGGGCCATAGAGCTTACACACCCGGTCGGTCACTTCCGGGATCTCAAGCTTTGGGGAAAGCGGCTCTCTGACGCGCAAAAGTTCTCCTTCAGCCTCGAGTCTAGCCACAAACTCCTGCAAATCCCGATAGGCGATCATAGCCACTCCTTGGCCTTTTTGGCCCCAAGCTTAGCAAAAAGAGAGGAAAAAGCTCAAGCACTTGGCTATAAAACTGAAAAGTCACTTAACTTCTCTTAGCCAAGAGTTACAAAAGGCGAAGAGGCGGAACGTAGTGCCTAGTGTTTATAAACGTCCCCTCTAGACCCAATGTAATCCACGTAGATAGTCTTTTCTTTTTGGCCTAGCCAGAAGATCACGCGAAAATCCCCGATACAAAGGCGATAGTAGCCCTTCCACTGGCCTACCATTGGTTTTACTCCCGGCTTCAGAGGGTCTTGAGCAAGTTCTTGAAGGGCTTTCTTGAGATGTTCTTTCTGATTTGCAGGAAGCCGTTTTAGATAAGCAACCGCCCGGCGGTGAACAACGACTTTAAACATCTAAATTTCCTCAAGAGCTACGTAGGCGTCTTCCTTCCCTTGCTCACGGTCACCCTTGGCCTCTTCTAAGGCCCTAATGGCTTCTTCATCTAGGTCTAGACCAAGTATTTCCTCAATTTTTTGGTAGTCTTTCCAGGAAAGGATAACCTCTACAGGTTTCCCCTCTTCGTCATAAACTACCTTCTTAGAAATTGAGAGCATATTAACACCTCTTGATGGAGTTTTTATTTATACTTTCGCAGGATAAAAGCGTTGGTCAAGCCCGGTCTGATCTTGCTGTATCTATTTGTGCCACAAGTCTAAAAATGTCCATCGGCTATAAAAACAAAAAGGCCTATCCTCTCTGGATAGGCCTGTTTTGAAACGCGGTCTTTAAATAAACTTAAGCGGCTTGGGCAGCCTGTTCTACCGGATAGACGCTTACGATCTTGCGCCCGTGGCGGGTCTCAAACTTCACGATGCCGTCGATCTTGGCAAAGATGGTGTAGTCCTTACCCAGGCCCACGTTAAAACCAGGGTGGATCTTGGTGCCGCGCTGGCGAACAATAATATTCCCAGCCCTTACGAACTGACCACCGTAGCGCTTGACCCCAAGCCTTTTACTCTGACTGTCTCGACCGTTTCTGGAGGAGCCACCGGATTTTTTATGAGCCATAACGGACCTCCGTTAAGCCTTGATTTCTTTGATCTCAAGCACGGTGTAGTACTGACGGTGCCCACGCTTGCGTCGGTAATTCTTTCGGCGCTTCTTCTTAAACACTATAATCTTCTTACTGCGCCCCTGTTCGACGATGGTCGCCACCACCTTGGCCTCAGGCACCGTGGGTTGACCAATCTTTATATTATCACCCTCGCCCACCAAAAGCACCTCGGAGAGTTCGATCTGCTCACCAGGCTCACCGGGAAGTTTTTCCACCGTGATCTTTTCTCCCGGGCTTACTTTGTATTGCTTCCCACCAGTCTTGATCACCGCGTACACGACTTTCACCTCCGCCGAAACTGTGTGGGGCAAAATAGCATCTCTCGGAGAGCTGTCAAGATCAAGAGACAAAAATGAAAAAGGGCGGCTTTAAAAGCCGCCCTTTAAAGGCCTCGTTAACAGGACCTTAGAAGCTATAGGTGACACCGAGGGAGACACGATACATGGTATCGGCATCACCGTTCTCAGTATAGGCATCAAGGGCATCATCCGGAAAGAGGCAACCACCGACAAGATCAACGGTCAACCCAGGATAGAGTTCATATTTGACGTAGCCGTCGATCTCCCAACCAATACTATCATCTTTAATCTCTTTACCATTAATAGTATTCTTAACGTCCTCATCAAACATCATGTAGTTACCAGCCAGGGCCAAAGTAAGCTTAGGCGTAGCCTGATAATCGGCCCGCAGACGGAACATCAGAAAACCAAGCTCATTAAGATAAGGATTGCTGCTGGCATAGTAGGCATCGTCAAAAGTAGCGTCCTCGAAGAGGATCACGCTACCATAGGTATCGGTCTCAATGGCATCATAGTTATCCTGATCTTTATCGCTGAGGTTATCATCACCGCTGGCATACCAGAAGATGAAAGAGGTCTTGAACTGCTCGGTCCAGTGATAACCGACCGAAGCCGCCGCAAACCAGGCGCTGATGTCAGCGTCGTTAACCCCATCACCACACTCATAGATAAAGGTACCCTCAAACTCAAGACCCTTAAAACCAACAAACTGGACCTCACCACCAAGCCACCAAGGCTGTTTGCTATTTTTCGAATCATTGGCATAAACCGCAAAAAGACCAATGTCGAAATTATCAACCTTGGCAATGTCCTTCAGATTGAAGTCTACCTTAGCAAACCAATAATCGGCATCATCATTATTAATCCCGGTTTTATCTATATTATCATCTTCACGGGCCCAACCGATCTGATAGGCCACCTTGGTCGCCCCCACGTCAAAGGAACCATAGTTACGGATACCAGCCGCGGTCTCCGCCCAGAGCCACTTGCTGATATCGATCTCCTGCAGACCTACGGCCAGACGATTCTCACTCTGGAAATAAGGAAGCTGAAAGTCAACATAGGCCAAGCGCATCTCAAACTGCCCCTTGGTATCATTGGCAAACTCAAGGGCATCACCTCCAAAATTGGCCGTACCGTATTCCATGGCCCAGACACCCTTCACGTTCCCGTCATCACTGGTAGCCACCGTCCACAGACGATACTGGAGCTCCGCCCAGGTATCATCCAAATCTTGGCCATTAACCTCATCATTAACATAAACATGATTAACACTAAATTTTTCAACCCCACCCTGAGCAATCATGCCCGTGCTATTCGTCGTCTGAAGCTTACTCCCAAACTCCCCATGGACGGCCAATTGTACGGCCGAAGCCGTCACCGCCCAGCCAAACAACAAACCTAGAAACAACGCTAACCAAACACTCTTTCTCATCGCCCTTACCTCCTCTCCTTAAATTTTGGATTTTGTTGTGTACTTAAACCAAACATCGAACAAAGACCTACTAGATAGAAAACTCTTTCTTTCAGGACCGCCTCCTATCACCACTACTTCTCGACACAATAAACATTAATCTTTAGTTAACAACTCGCCTGAACTAGCAACTCGATCCTAATGCCAAATGGATTTTCTGTCTAATGCCAACTAAGGGGTTATTCAGACAAAAAACCAGAATTTTTCGCCCCTTTTGACCCAAAAAAAACTTTTTGTACAAAAAATTTCACTCTCTTGCCAATGTATTTCATTTTTAGCTAACCAAGACAAAATAAAAGGTGGCGCTTCGCACGAAGGCCACCTTTTTAGAAAACATAGTCTTTTTTTACACGCATCCAGTAGGTTTGGGCAAACCAGCCATCTTACAAGCGCCCTTACCAGGGCCAGAGGGGAACAACTCATAAATCTTCTTCAGCGGAAAACCGGTTACCTTAGAAAGCACTCGAACCATCGGGGCAACGCCGTTCTTCTTGTAGTAATCCTGAAGGACCTTAATCACCTTCCAGTGCTCTTCCGTAAGCTCTTCGATACCCTCAAGGTGCTTTACGTACTCAACCCACTCCTGACACCAAGCCTCAAGACCACCAGCAAGGAATCCGTCTTCATCAACCTCAAAAGTTTTCCCTTTGAATTCTACTGTTGGCATATTGCCCTCCTTTTGACAAAAATTCTCTTTGTGAGAGGTACCTACTATACACTTTCCCGCTTGTCAACCCAGTATAGCCCATAAGACCCGGAGTTAATGGCTTTAAATGAATTTTTACGGCTGTTTTCTTGCAATAAATCCCTCTGCACTCAATTATCGAGAATAAGCGGTAAAAGAGCCCAATGGGTCTTATCTAGCCTAGAAAAACCCAATTTTCGAGCCATCTCTACCGCTTCTTCAAACTCCCTACGCCTAAGGGTACGATCTAGGGGAGGATAACCAGAGGCCTCACCTGCCGGGTGGTAATGCCCCATGATATTCAAATAGGTATTGGGCGAGATTTCCTCCTTGATAAAGCGCAAAACCTGCTCCGTCCCAGCCAACCCCTCGGGTAAGACCAAATGCCTGATCAAAAGGCCCCGCTTGGCCAGGCCATTCTCATCAAGCTCTAAGTCACCCACTTGGCGGTGCATCTCCTTCAAGGCCTCGCGGGCCACCGAGGGATAGTCCTTGGCCTTTAGGAGACGGGCCGCTATCTCTTCATCCCAAATCTTAAAATCAGCCAAGTAGATATCTACTATGCCTTCAAGGGCTTTAAGGGTCTCGACCTTGTCATACCCTCCGGTGTTAAAGACGATAGGAAGCCGAAAGCCGCGCTTAAAGGCGAGTTCTAAGGCCTTTAAGATGGCCCAGACCTGATGGCTCGGGGTGACCAAGTTAAGATTATGGCACCCCTTCTCCTGGAGCTCTAACATGATCTCCGCAAGCCCTTCATAAGAGATCTCCGTTCCCACCGCTTCGTGGCTGATCTCATAAGTCTGGCAGAAGACACAGCCAAGATTACACCCGCTAAAAAAGATGGCCCCTGAGCCCTTCTCCCCCACCAGACAGGCCTCTTCTCCAAAATGGGGCTCATAACCAGCCACCTTGGGCAAAAGCCCTGTCTTACAAAGCCCCTGCTCTCTTTGTTTACGATCTACCTTGCATTCTCGCGGGCAGAGGATACAAGGACTGAGATACGGTTCCAGAGAGGCCAGCGCTTGTGAAAGGGATCTCTCTTTATCCTTCAGGGCTTCTTTTCTCCCGACATATAGGCTTCAAAATGGGGATAGAGCCGACGATAGGTGGCAATGATGTGTTCCGGGACCACCCGGACCTCGGCAAACACGGTCATAAAATTTACGTCTCCATCCCACCGAGGGACCACCTGAACATGAAGATGTTCAGGAATCCCGGCCCCAGCCACCTTACCCAGGTTAAGCCCGACGTTAAAACCATCGGGCTTCATCACTTCACGGAGGATCCGAATGGAAAGCCGCGTAGTAAGATTGAGGGCCAAGAGTTCCTCATGGGTTAGGTCTTCCAGGTCAGGGACATGTCGCCTGGGAGAGATCAGGAGGTGCCCGGTATTATAAGGAAATTTGTTCATGATCACGATGGTCAGATCGTCTACATAGAGGATGAGTCGCTTTTC
>CAZKEG010000075.1:0-6609 GCA_964551715.1 uncultured Thermodesulfobacteriota bacterium | reverse complement strand
ATCAAAGAACTCATCCTCCAGGTGGCTGATACTGATCTCAGTGTAGTCATTTATGGCGAGAGTGGGGTCGGAAAAGAACTGGTGGCCCGGGCCCTTCATGCCTGTTCTCACCGATCTAAAGGCCCTTTTATCAAGGTCAATTGTGCTGCCATCCCTGGTGATCTCTTGGAAAGTGAGCTCTTTGGCTACGAACGAGGGGCCTTTACCGGAGCTGATCGAGAAAAACCAGGTAAATTTGAATTGGCCAACGGCGGGGTTATTTTCCTTGATGAGATCGGTGACATGCCCCTTTCCCTTCAGTCCAAACTCCTGCAGGTCCTTCAAGACAATGAGTTTTGCCGCCTTGGTGGGCGGCGCGAGATAAAGGTCGATGTCTGGGTCATCTCCGCGACCAATCACGACCTGGAAGAAGACATAAAAGAGGGTAATTTTCGGGAAGACCTTTATTATCGTCTGAATATCATTAAGATTCAGGTCCCACCTTTACGGGAACGTCGGGAAGACATTCCCCTTTTGGTTGATTATTTCGTCAAGAGATATCGTCAGCAATACGGGATCAAAAAATTCAACCTTCCTCCCTCCTTGATGCAGCTTTTCATGAGATACGACTGGCCTGGCAATGTCCGGGAGCTCGAAAATTATATCAAACGCCTTATCGTTTTGCGTGATTTTGACGAAGTAGAAAGGGAGATAAGGCGGCTTTCAGGGGTACCGCTACCCCCAGCGGAGGGTGTATCTTCGGCGACGACCACCCACGATGATCTAATTCAAGTGGTCTCGCAGGAGATAGCGCGGGCCCAACAGGGAGCAGTTTCCCTTAAGGAGATAAGCAAAAAGGTAAGTGCCATCGTCGAAAAGAAGATTATCGATGTTATCCTTAAACAGACCGATGGCAACAAACGCCAGGCCGCTTCTCTCTTGGGTATTTCCTATAAGGCCCTCCTTTATAAGCTTCGAGAATTTGAAGAAATGGGCCTTTAAAAGAGACCTTTAGCCTGAAGGGGGCTTTATGGCCAATTTTTTGGTGACCGGTGGGGCAGGCTTTATCGGTTCCAACCTCACGGAATATCTCTTAAAAGAAGGGCATTTTGTCCGTGTGCTTGATGATTTTTCCAATGGCAAGCCGGAAAATTTGGCCTTTGTTAAGGATATCCCCGGGGCCACAGAACGCTTTGAACTTATTCGCGGAGACATAAGGGATCTTTCTACCTGTTACCAGGCCTGCGAGGGGATGAATTTTGTCCTCCATCAGGCAGCTCTGGGTTCTGTCCCTCGTTCGGTAGAAGATCCGGAGACCACCCATCAGGTAAACACTACCGGCACCTTGAATATGTTACAGGCTGCCGCCAAGGCCAAAGTGAAACGATTGGTCTATGCTGCTTCTTCTTCGGCTTACGGTGACATAGACAAAGAGAAAGCCACTCCTAAGAGAGAAGATATGCCTCCGGCCCCACTTTCTCCCTATGCCGTGGCCAAACTTACCGGGGAATACTACTGTCAGATCTTTCCTTCTCTTTACGGCCTTGAGACGGTTATCCTGCGTTATTTTAATGTCTTTGGTCCGCGGCAAGATCCGCTCTCGCAATATGCCGCTGTGGTACCTAAATTTATCACTGCCCTCCTCAAGGGTGAGCCGCCGACCATCTTTGGCGATGGAGAACAATCTCGTGACTTTACCTTTGTCGAAAACGTGGTCCGCGCCAACATCGCCGCCTGTTACGCCGGAGAAGAAGTGGTCGGTGAGGTGATTAATATTGCCTGCGGAAAAAATACGACCATTAATGAACTTTATCGCCTCATCGCTGAGATCATCGGTGTTGACATAGAACCTATCTATGCCCCTCCAAGACCTGGAGACGTAAGGCACTCTCTAGCTGATGTCAGCAAGGCCAAGAGGCTTCTCAAGATAGAAGAGGTTGTTGACTTGCGCCAAGGCCTTGAGCGCACAATCGCTTGGTATAAAGAGCAAATGAGGGTCTAAAACCCTACCTTGGCCAGGTTCCGTTTGATCGAGTCTTTTAATTCGCTCAGGTCATACGACTTGACGATGTAATCATCCGAGGCCCAGGAAGCGAGATCCTGTTTGTATTCCGGGTAGGCTGAACAGAGGATGACCGGAAGTTGTGGTCTCTTTTCCTTGATCTTGCGCAGGACCTGGATACCGTCCATTCCAGGCATATTGATATCAAGAACGACGATATCGGGTTCTATTTTCTCCACCAATTCTAAGGCTTCCGGACCATTCATGGCCGAATGGACTTCGTAACCTTCCTCTTCTAGCTCTTCGCGATAGAGGAGGTGGATGCTCTCTTCATCGTCAACGATGAGGACGCGCGGTTTTCTATCCGGCATTTTCTTGACCTCCTTCAGAAAGGGTGATTTCGCGCAGAAAATGCGCCGCATCTTCGGGTGGGGTAGGGGTGATATAAAAACCCGTGCCCCATTCAAATCCAGCTATATGGGTGAGCTTTGGGAGTAGTTCAAAGTGCCAGTGATAGTGTTCCAAATATGGTTCACGAAGAGGGGCAGTATGCAGGACGAAATTGTACGGGCAGCGGGGAATGGCAGTGTTAAGGCGTTTTAAGACCTCAGAGAAAATCTCGGCCAAGGCACGGAATTGGCGATTGTCTATGGCCCTAAAGTCAGAATGATGTCGCTTGGGGATGATCCACATCTCAAAAGGTTGCCGCGGAGCAAAGGCGCAGATGGCTACAAATTCGTGGTTCTCACAGACCACCCGTGTCCCGGTCTGTAATTCCTGGCGGACGATATCGCAGTAAATACAACGTTCCTTGTAGTCATAGTAGAGTTTCGATCCCTTCAATTCCTGATTTACTAAATGCGGGACGATGGGGAGGGCGATTAACTGTGAATGACTGTGTTCAAGTGAGGCCCCTGCTGCCCGACCAAAATTCTTAAAGATAATCACATAACGAAAACGGTTGTCCCGAGAGAGATCGATCATACGATCTCGGTAGGCCCAAAATACTTGTAATAGCCGATCAGGCGACATCTCAGCCAGGGTTTCGTTATGATTAGGCGTCTCCACAATGACCTCATGGGCACCGATCCCATTCATTTTATCATAAATCCCCTCGCCTTCCTTCCAGAGCTCTCCTTCGATGCGCAGGGCTGGAAATTTATTGGGTACCACCCGTAAACTCCAACCCGGGCTGTTGGGAGGGGCTCCAGGGGGCCTTCCGTAGGCCAGTACTTCTGGAGGAGTGGTATACTCATGCCCAGGGCACAGGGGACAAAAGCCGCCTTTTACTTCGTCCTTGGGGACGACAAAGTCCGAAGGGCGTTTCCCTCGTTCCTTGGCTATGATGACCCATCGCCCTACGATAGGATCTCGTCTTAATTCAGGCATAAAGCCTCCTATACCTGCCACATAATCTGTTCAAAGTTTTCATCCGGAACGATAAAATATAAATTTCCAGACCAGGGGCTCCTTTCTCGCGGGAGACCGTTTTCTACCAATTCCACAAAGAAGCTCACCTTTTCTCCTACCTTAAATCCCAATTTTTGAAAAGGAAGAGCCAGTTCGATAATGGTCTCACAGGCAAGATCCCCGGCCTCACTTCCTTGAAAGTGTTGAAACCCCCTTTTTAGCTCCAAGGTCTCCTGGGCATTGGTAGCCCTTGGACAAAAGGAGACCTCTACTTGTTGTTCGTGTCCGGCGAAGAAAATCTTTAGCCTGCTGTTTTCAGGAAGGAGATTTAGGTCTTTGCCCTTGATATCCAGGCGTAAGTAAAAATTTTCAAGGTCAAACCCAAAATAAAGGGCCTCGATCAGGGTTTCTCCCAGATACATGGCTTCACCCCTGGCCCGGGGACGAAACTTCCCCGCTCCACTCCATTCAAAAAAATTGGTCTCACGCCCATCGATGACCGGGGTAATAAAGGCCGTAGGTTGCTCTTCGGGCTCGATCAGGCGTGGTCGTCTGATTGGATGTTCCAGTTCGCTCCAAGGGGCCTTATCCAGGACCCGAAAGATATGGGAGAGGTGTTGGCGGAAGAGACGATCAAACTCGTCGTCAAAGATGGTGGTAAAGTGATCTCCAAACCACCAAAACCAATCACTCCCTTCAGCGGCCATGAGGGCCCAACGGGCCTCTTCCGGTAGGGCAAGCGGGTCCTTTACAAAACTTCGAACCTTGCCCAAGAGTTCCCAGGCCCGGTTTTCTTCCTCGTGTCCGATCCAGATATCAAAATTGGCGTTGATCCAAGAACCGGTATAAAGCTCGGAAAAGCCCCTTTCCGGAGGAAACTCTTCAAGGTATTCGGCCATGGTTACCGCTCGGAATTCTTTGCTTTCGGAGATTTTCCGATAAAGAGCGCTCAAAAAGGCCTGCCCCCCGTCGGGGTAGTATTCCCAAGGATTTTCACCATCAAGGATGATGGCCAAAAGCGGAGGTCTCTTTGAAGGAAATTGTTCAGCCAACAAACGGGCAGTGTGGAGGAGGTTTTCAGCGGCTTCTTCCGCCAAGAGCCCTCGATAGACAAACCCGATCCGGTCGGAGAGTTCATGGTGTCGAAAGACAAAAGCTACTTTGGCCCCACCCTTAAAGACCCAATAGGGTTGAAGCAAGACCTCAGGGCCCCTAGCCCCTAGGCTGCGATAAAGGATCTCTTCATCAGTGGCCAACCAAGAAAGACCAAGTTCAGCCACGATGGGGATCAACTCCGGAGAGACCGAGCCCTCGGAGGGCCACATCCCTCGAGGACGGCGACCAAAGAGCCTTTGGTGATAATCAAGGGCCAAGGCGATCTGCAGCTTTGCGTCTTCAGGGTGAGAAAAACGCGGGGGCAAAAGGGCCTCTGGGAGATTTCGCCTGGCCGAATCGGTATCGATCAGCAAGGGCAAAATAGGATGGAAAAAGGGGCTGGTGGAGATCTCTATCTGGCCTCTTTTCTGTAGGTCACCATAAAAAGGAACGATCTTCCCAAGGATCTCAAAGTGGAGTTTTAAGAGGGCTTCTTTTTCCTCCTCGGAAAAAAGACGGCCTTTGGTCTTAAGTTCCCGAACCAAAGGGTGTTCTTGGTGGGCAAAGCCGATCCAGGCCAGATTAAACCAGACCTGAAGATCGCGTAGATCCTGGGGGCTGAATTTTTTGGTTGCCTCGGTTATCCGCCCGCCTTCGGTAGAGAGACCGCGTTTGTGCAAGAGGTCAAAATAGCGGGCATAAGGACGAATCATTGTGTCCCAATAGCAACTAAAAAAATACTGAACGATAAATTCTTTTTCTTCGGGAAGGAGGTCTTCGGCTGGTTTACGCGAAAGTTCTAGAAAATAATCACTCCCTCCCTCAAGGTAGAATTCGATCTGTTTTAGGAGCGAGGGAACCAGGTTGAAGGTGACGTGAACCTCGGGGAAGTCCTTTAGGACCCATGGCATATCGTAATAGGCCTTTACGGCGTGGAGTCTCACCCAGGGCAATGAGAGCCAACCCTTCTGCCAATCGCGATAGAAGGGTTGGTGCATGTGCCAGAGGAAGGCAAGGCAAACCGGCTCAGACATCAATCTCCGCGTAATTTTTCCAGGCGTTCTTGTTCCCGTTTACATCGTATACACAGGCTAGCCTCTGGTCTGGCTTCTAGGCGTTTGTAGTCGATCTCTTCCCCACAGGCTTCACAGATACCGTAAGAGCCTTCTTCAATACGTTTTAAGGCACGGTCGATCTTCTTGATTAGCTTTCTCTCGCGATCCCGGATACGGAGTTCAAAACCGCGTTCACTTTCAAAGGCCGCTTGATCCGTGGGATCTGGTAATCTTTGAGAATTGTCGGCCAAATCACCCACGGTCTTTAAGGCCTCCTTGATGAGTCGTTCTCTTTTTTCTAAAAGGAGTTTACGAAAGTATTCCAGTTTCTCTGGTTCCATAGGACCTCCTCACTCCAAAATAATCGTTCCGCTTTTGCCTCCGGTCTTTTTGACCAGACGGATATCCGTCAGGCGGAGGCCTTTGTCTAATCCTTTGCACATATCATAGATGGTAAGGGCAGCCACCGTCACCGCGGTAAGGGCTTCCATTTCTACCCCGGTGACCCCTACCGTCTTCACCCGGGCTTCGATGGTGAGGCTAAGGTCTTCAGGGCTCAACTCAAACCCGATCTCCACCGAGGAAATGGGCAGGGGATGACACAAGGGAATGAGTTCGCCTACCTTTTTGGCGGCCATGATTCCGGCTACCCGGGCAATGGCAAAGAGATCCCCCTTAGGGATATTTTTATCCTGGATGGCTTGAAAAACCTTAGGCCCCAGAAGGACACGGCCCTTGGCCCAGGCCTCCCTCTTGGTAGGTCTCTTTTCTGAGACATCTACCATCTTGGCCTGGCCGTCGTCAGTAAGATGGGTAAACTTCATGAACTAGTCTGTTTCACCGATTCCCAAAGGCGATGAAAGAGGCCTTTCTTCTTCTTGGCCTCGATTTCAGCAAATTCACGCATCAATTCTTCTTGGCGTTTGGTCAATTTTTTCGGAATTTCGATCTTGATCTGCAAAATCAGGTTCCCCCGCCGCCCACTACGATAGTCTGGCAACCCCAAACCTTCGACCACCAAAGTATCGTCTGGTTGAGTCCCTGGCGGGATCTTGACCTTTATCTCTC
>CAZKEG010000074.1:0-6665 GCA_964551715.1 uncultured Thermodesulfobacteriota bacterium | reverse complement strand
GGAAGAAAATAGACCAGAACTGATCAAGAGGCGCCTTTATCGGTTGGCTGAAAAGGTGGCTGTCTGCTGGTCCTTTCCGGGAAAATTGCTCGATATGCTTGAAGGCTCTCCTAAAACCAGGGAAGAAGGTTCTTTGGCCTCCTGGATAGATCGCCTTGATGCCGGAGTAAATGAATACTTGAAGACTGGTAATCAAACGAAACTCAAAGAGTTTTTTCAAGAAACCGGGCTTAAAGAGGCTGATCTAGAAGAATTCCTTGGAAAAAGTCAGAGGGCCATCCAGGAACTCTGGCCACCGATGGCCAGGGTCTTAAAACCCGCCGAGGAGAGACGAATCTCTATTCCTCCTTCAAAGGAGTCTGAACCATCCCTTGAAGACTTTTATTATAAGGCCCTCAGGGAGATCACCGCTGCCCTGGCCTCTCCTAGGTTTGATTATCAAGAAATTCTCCTTATGGTCATGGAGACCATCTGCCGAGCCTTTGAATGTCAAAACGTCTCTCTTGGGATCTTGAGTCTTGATCGTCAACAAATAAGCATTAAATATGGTGTAGGGCACCAGATAAAGACCTTAAAGGGGACTAGTATCCCGGTAGATCAATTCTTTGGGAATATCTTTTCTAAAGGGGTAGAGTGGTCTGGTAAAGTAGAAAACCTGCCCATGCCTAATGAGTTGGTCAAACGTTGGCCGGGATATGACGTCCTGATCTCCCCTTTGAGCATCGAGGGGCGGGGGCTTGGGGCTATCCTAGCCCTGCGAAAAAGGCCCTTTACCATCGAGGAAAAACAACAGGCCGAAACTTTACGCCATCTGGCTGTCTTGGCCATCAAAATATCAAAAACAACCTTCACGACCTAGCGCGTAGCCTCATATCGACAAAAGTCCCGAGAATAGATTTTGGTCTTTTCCTTTATATATCTGACGACTTCTTCCGGCTCGTCGAGCACGGCGAAGAGTTCTAAGTCTTCACGGAAGATCATTTTCTCGGCTAATAAACGCCCCTTGATCCAGGCAATCAGGCCCTTCCAGTATTCTTGCTCGACCAAAACGATTGGGATAGGCCGAATCTTGTGGGTCTGGACCAAGGTCACAGCCTCAAAGAATTCATCCAGGGTACCAAAGCCTCCGGGGAGACAGATAAAGGCCACAGCGTACTTGACCATCATCACCTTGCGGACAAAAAAATACCGGAACTCCAGTCTTATGTTGGCGTAAGGGTTCGGTTCTTGTTCATGGGGTAACTTGATATTCAGACCCACAGAGTAAGCCCCGGCCTCAGCCGCTCCTTTATTGGCTGCCTCCATGGTACCCGGTCCCCCGCCGGTAATAACCGAAAACCCCTCTTGTCCCAGAAGCCGGGCGATGGCTTCAGCCTTTTCATAATACGGATGTCCTTCTCTTACTTTGGTAGAGCCGAAAATAGTCCCCGCCGGAAAGACCTTGGGCAATTCTTCAAAGCCATCGACGAATTCCGCCAAGATTCGGAAAAGTCGCCAAGATTCCTTGGCCGCCAAACCGTTTAAGACATATTGTTTACTCGCTTCTACCCAGTCCTTCACCCAAATCCCTCCTGGTGTTCATTTGTTTCCATACTTGTAAGGCCTTGACCTCGCCATCCAAGATCCGTAACAGGTAATTTTCAATCAAACCGGCACTTTGGGAAAGATCTTTCGGAGAAATATGAACCCTCTTTATGGTTGATAACGGATATCGTAGACAGGCCCTTAAAAAGGCAATATTTCGGGAAGAAAGAGAGATATCAGTTTCTCTTTGGCAATTTCTACAGATCAAACCACCTTCCTCCAACGAAAAGGCCGTAAGAAGAGAGTTCGAGGTATGACAGCGCACGCAAAGGTTTAACTCCGGGCCGAAGCCGCTTACTGAAAGGAGTTTCAGTTCAAAGGCCAACTTGAAGAGGAGATGTATCCCCTCACGAGAGAGGACCTCTAAGGCTTCCTGTAAGAGGCCGAAGATTTCCTGGCCAGCCCTGGGTTTGGAGAAAAGCTCTGCCAATTCGGCAAAATAAGCCGCGGTGACAAAACGCCATGGATCAAACCGAATGGCCTCCCAGGCCTCGATTAGATCGGCTTGATCCAAAAAAGGTGAAAGATGGGCATTTCCCCTGCGCAGATGGGCACGAAGCAGGGTAAAGGGTTCTAATACATTGATAAACCTTCGTCGACTACGCCTGGCCCCTTTGGCCAAGGCCGAAAAACGCCCAAGGACGGGGGAAAGCATAACCAACAAGAGGTCGCTTTCCCCTATTTCATACCGATTGAGGACCAGGGCCTTGGTAACTAATCTCAAGGTTTGGACTTGGCAGTCCCTTCTCGGGTCTTTTCCCTCTCTTTAACCAGAGGAGCAGATTCAAACCCCGACGGACCTTTTAACGTCGGGGGGTTAATGGTCGAGAAACTCGTTTTGCTCTTGTGATGAGAATAAAGAAAGATCCCAGCAGCTATCAATAAAATCCCCAACAGGATAATGACAACTAGACGTACTGGGAAACGTTTGGAGAAACCTTCCTCGGTATAGGATTTTTCAACCGAAACGTTTTCTCGTTGTTTACGATAAGGTTGGACAGCCTTTTCGTAACGCAGGATGGCCTCGTTGGGATCAAGGCCGATCACCTCGGCATAACAACGAACAAAACCCCGGATATAGACCTCTGCTGGTAAGATCTCCCAATCCTCGGCCTCTAAGGCCCGTAAGGCTCGCAGGCTGATCTTGGTCTGTTCGGCTATTTCCTCCAGAGTAAACCCCCGTAACTCCCTCTGCCGCCTCATGTATTCCCCAAAGCTTTCTGTCCCAGAGACCTGTTCCGTGTTTTCTGCCATCATTGTCTTCCTAGAGGAGAATTCTGATATATGATCTTTTTCGTAAATCTTTTAGCCATTTTTTGAAGACTTGGTCAACCTTTTCTTGGTAGAGTTTGCGTTGAATTTTCAATTTTACCAGGTTGAAGTCCTGACGGTCTTGTTTGATGGCCAAGAGTTTAAAGATCTGCCAACGGCCCTCTACTTTTACCGGCTGGCTGATCTCTCCGGGTTTTAGATTCGTAACGACCTGGGCCACCTCGGGTGAGAGTTCATCAAGAGAAAAGGCCCCAAGGCCTTGGCCGCTGTCAGGTAAAGAGGAATATTTAGCCGCCACCTGGACAAAAGGCTCTCCAGCCTTGAGGGCCTCCATGGCCTTTTGGACCTTTTCTTTGGCCCCCGGGCCATCAATAATGATGACCGCTAATTCGTATTTTACATCGTTGGCATAGTGCTCTTGATAATATTTTCTAATTTCTTCATCAGTAACCACTATGCGCTCTTTGACTTGACTCTGGATAAGTTTTAGGCGTTTGATCTGTTCGGCTATTTTTTTGCGATAATCCTCTAAAGAAAGCCCTTGTGAGGTCAAATAATTAATAAATTCTTGGTCACTTATACCTTGTTGCTTTTTAAGCTCATTAATAAAATGATCAATCTCTTCATCGGTAACGGTAATATGCAATCTTTTCACTTCTTGAGAGACCAAATGTTCATTAATTAATTGATTTAAGACGCGTCTTCTGATTTCACGGATGAGGGCTTCTTTCTTTACTGGATCCTGCACCTGGGGCAGTAACCGTTGATAAAGAGGTGTGGCTGCTTCATCAAGTTCAGAAAGGGTGATGATATCGTTATTGACCACGGCCACGATGCGATCAACCACCACCGCTTGGGTCAAAGAGCTAGAGAAAAGCCAGATTAGGAGAAAGATAACTAACCTCATAATGCCTCCTGATGGACGAGAGAAATGGTTTCCATTGGCGGTTTAGAAAGATAGTCTTCTCCGACTGAATTAGCCAATATTTCAAGGACTTCGTCGAGGAGGATTTCGCCTTCAAGGCGAATATAAAGCTTTCGGTCCTTAGTCAATCTTACGTGTTGCCTTTTCTTGCTTAAGCGACGAATGGCCCTTTCCGGTAGGGGGAGTTCTGGAGCAAAGAAAAAGATGAGTTCTTGGCCGCGGCGATCGAGTTTTCGTACACCAAGTTCTCGCAGATAGATCTTGACCACCGAGAGTTTGAGCAGGTTTTCAGCCTCTGGGGGAAGGTCCCCAAAACGATCGATCAATTCTTCCTTAAAGGCCCATATCTCCTCTACTTCTTGCAACAAGGCCAATTGCCGGTAGAGATGCAGGCGCTGTTCTACGTCTGGGACGTAGGTTTCCGGGAAAAAGGCCGGGACCTTTATGTTGACCTCAGGCTCAATGGCCTCTGGCACAGACCTTCCTTGGAGTTCTTCCACCGTCCGCTGAAGGATCTCCAGATAGAGATCATAACCCACCGCGGCGATGTGACCGGATTGGGCGGTACCAAGGAGGTTGCCGGCCCCTCTGATCTGGAGATCACTCATGGCCAACTTAAAACCTGAACCCAATTCGGTGAACTGCATCAGGGCCTTGAGTCGCCGTTCGGCCTCTTCGGAAAGAGCGGAGAGGGAAGGGACCAGGAGATAGGCGTAGGCCTGGGTATTACTCCGCCCGACCCGACCGCGTAGTTGGTAAATTTCAGCCAAGCCCAAGCGATCAGCCCGGTTAATGATGATGGTATTGACTGAGGGGATATCAAGCCCGCTCTCCACAATGGTGGTACAGACCAGGACGTCTATTTCTCGGCGGACGAAACGTACCATGATTTCCTCTAGGAGCTGAGGCGGAGTCCGACCGTGGGCCACCTCGATCCGCGCCCGGGGGACCAAGCGCCTGAGCCAGTCAGCCAGGGCATAGATGCCTTTGATTCGGTTGTGTACAAAAAAGACCTGGCCTCCGCGGTCTATCTCCCGCTCGATGGCCTCCTTGATGACCTCCGGTTCGAATCGAGCCAAGAAGGTCTTCACCGGAAGCCGATCCTCAGGGGGGGTGGTAATAACCGAAAGATCCCTAATACCCAAGAGAGACAACTGTAAAGTGCGCGGGATCGGGGTGGCTGAAAGGGCCAAAACATCGACGTTTTTCTTTAGTTGTTTGAGTCTTTCCTTGTGACGAACCCCGAAACGATGCTCTTCGTCAATGATGAGGAGCCCCAAATCCTTAAAACTGACGTCTGTAGAAAGCAATCGATGGGTCCCGATGACCACGTCAAGCTCTCCAGCGGCTAGCTTTTGGATGGTCTCCTTCTGGGTTGAAGGACTCTTTAACCGGGACAAGACGCCGATACGTACCCCTAAGGGCCCGAGGCGGGCACAAAAGGTCTGATAATGTTGTTCGGCAAGGACGGTGGTCGGGACCAGAATCGCCACCTGTTTTCCGTTCTCTATGGCCAACATCGCTGCTCTTAGGGCCACTTCAGTCTTGCCATAACCCACGTCACCGCAGATGAGTCGATCCATAGGGGTGGGTTTTTGCATATCAGCCAGGGTCTCCTCGATGGCCGCGGCCTGATCAGGGGTCTCTTCAAAGGGAAAAGAGGTCTCCAACTGTCTAAGAAGTGGCCCAGGTGGAGAAAAGGCGTGTCCTTTCTGGACCTTGCGGGCGGCATAGAGGGTCAGGAGTTCTTGAGCCACCTCTTCGATGGCCTTCTTGACCTTCTGCTTCCGAGCCTCGAAATGTCTGCCTCCTAAACGATCAAGCTTCGGGGCCTTGCCCTCGATGCCTACGTACTTATGGAGCAGAGAGAGTCGATCAACTGGGAGATAGAGCTTATCTCCCCCTTGGTATTCAATGAGTAAAAACTCCCCAGGAAGCCCGCCGAGTTCAAGGGAGACCAAGCCCCGATAGAGACCGATACCGTGTTCGCGATGGACCACATAATCACCGGGCTTTAGATCCTCAAAGCGGAGGAAGGTATCACGAGCGGTCTTCTTTCTGCGGGCCACCAAGGCCCTTCGGCCACCAAAGAGTTCGTGTTCCGGGATGATATTCAGGTTGAGTTCCGGCCAGAAAAAGCCCTGCGGAAGATCTCCAAGGTAGATCTCTATTTGTCTTTGTAGATCGAGTTCTTCCAAGGGAGGCAATTTGATGGGGATCTCTTTTTCCCTCAACTTTCGCCCTAAGAGATCCTTTAATTGTTCGGCAGACCTTTCTTGGCAGGTGGTAATGATTAGGTGCTCGCCAGCCTCGATTCTCTCCCGCAAAAAAGAGATCCCGAGGGATAAGGCCTCTTTTGGTCGGAGGCGAACTTGATCCAGATGGGCTCGATGGTCTTTGACCTCAAAGATGACCCCCTCTTGTTCAAATACAGGGAGACTTCGGATGAAAAGGCTAAAAGGGGTCTTTCCCAAGACTTTTTGAAGTTCCTCCTGGGAGAGAAAGCTTTCTTGGGCCTCTACCAAGAGACGTTTACTCTCCCTCCCTCGGTGCCAACCGTATTCGACCCTTTCAGTCCAAAAAGCGGCCTGATCGGCTATCTCCTCCGGTTCAATCAAGATCAGGAGGGTTTCCTCCCCGAAGTAGTCAAATATGGTGGCTGGCTTGGTATAGACCAGGGGTAGCCAAAGCGGTTCTGGATCGAGGAGATGAGAGGTCTCTACGGCCTTGAGATAGCCTTCTAATTTTTCTCGTGGCAGACCAAGGGCCTCTGCCCGGGAGATGATCCTTTCTTCAAGCTCTTTGGGATCTTCTGGAAACAGGATCTCGCGCACCGGGAGGATGACCGCCTCTTCTATTCCTTCCTGAGAACGCTGAGTGAGGG